>NZ_JAJNJJ010000002.1:0-259318 GCF_022386135.1 Mammaliicoccus sp. P-M59
GTTCTGGCTGCTCTGGTTGCTCTGGTTGTTCTGGTTGCTCTGGTTGTTCTGGTTGCTCCGGTTGTTCTGGCTCTTCTGGTTGCTCTGGTTGTTCCGGTTGCTCTGGTTGCTCCGGTTGTTCCGGTTGTACTGGCTCTTCTGGCTTCACAGGTTTGTTACCATTACCGTCACCTTTTTGCCAATCATATTTTAAAAGTTTTTTACCAGACCATGTAGTACCTTCTGGTGCAGTTGAATTGTTTGAAAAATAAAATTCATCCATACTTTGTTGTTGTTTAATATTATCCGCAAGTAAAACTGGGACTGCTACTGTATAACCATAACCTTGCTCTACATCCATAGAAACAGTAACTTTCCCTTTAGAGCAAACGACTTTTATGTTGTATTTATCCGCATCTTTAATTGTATTTACGAGCGTATAGTTATTTTTAGCAACACCATAGTGTAAATTTAATCCATACTTTTCAATTGCTTCACAGTTATAATATGCATCTGGATAATTTTCAGAAATGAATTCTACAGTATGTCTGCCTGACTCCTTAAATTGAGGCGTTGAATACATATGTAAAATATCACTTACCCCTTCTTTATATTCTTGAACTGGCGTAAGAGATTCTGTATATCCAGTATATGTACTTACTTTAAGATTTAATGTATTATTTGTTGATACAAAATTATCATTAATCAATAATCCAACTTCTCGAGAAGTGTTGTTTTCCCAAATTGGTGAAGTTGCTTTTGTAACAATATTTAAGTTTGCATTTATGTCAGTATGTGTATCAAAGTAATTATCAGCAGTAAATATTAATTTGTTGTTCTCATAATTAACATTTCCTAATAATTCCCCTTCTTTATCATAAACATCTAACATCTTTGATCCACTATACTTATTCATATAATCTGGTAGCTTTATTTCAAACTTATCTCCAGGCTTTGCATTAGGATTAAATGTCATATTTAAAGCTAGATTAATATTTGTATTGTAATCAATAGTACTTCCATTCTCAGGAGATAACATCTTAACACTAATGTCTTGAATAATTGATTGATTGTCTGTTTCTGCTGAAGTTGCAGTCATTCTATCTGTATTTTCATTACGTTCATTATTTGAATCTGTATTTGCAGTTTCATTTGGTTGAGTGATATTTGATTCCATGTTTTCTTCTGTTGTATTTGAAGTTTGATTGCTGTTTGGCTGTATTTCTTCTGTTGTTGCTTCATTTACACTTTCTGATTCTGTATTTTTATCATCATTTTGCAAGCTTTCTTTATTTTCCGCTTCGTTAGTGTTAGTGTCTGTGTTTTCCGTCATGTTGTTTGCGTTATTTATAGGATTTTCTTCACTCGTTGTACTTTCTTCGGTCATAACATTTTCAGTAGCATGATCATTCTCAGCTGCTTGCGCTTCTTGATTGACCCCTAAAAATATTAGTACCCCTAATAATACTGATCCTGTGCCAATAGAGTACTTTCTAATACTAAACCTTTGTTTATTAATTTTCCTTTCCACCTTAACTTCCCCATCCTTTTATCAAAACGTAAAATATGAAGTTTGCTTTGTAAATGATGTAAATATACACAATAAACTTCAGAAAAATTATACAATACATTTTGTAAAATTTTCAAGTACTTTTTATATAATTTTATAAGAATTCGATATTTTATTTAATATTTACGTTACAGTTGTTTTATTTATAAATAATTGTATGAATAAAAAATGTTAACAATGTAAAAACAAATATTTCCGTATATTAATTTAGTTTTATTCAAAGAATCTTGCTTATACACTATTTATTTTTATCGTATTAATTTAGCTTTATTAATATAGTTCTTATATTATTTTCCTACTATCCTTAACTACAAAATCAACAGTATAAGATTATTTTTTTAGTTTTTTAAAATAGTTATTTTAAGTGGAATTAAAGAACACTCACAACTAATTGGACACTCTAGAATTATCGTTATTTGTCACCCATTCATTAAACGCTTACAATATAATATGAATCTAAATGTGTACTTGAAATGTGGTGGGATTATTGTTAGAAAGACATGTGAAATTAATGAGGCTATTACTTTTAAATCGTGATAGTTATTTAAACGGGACTGAAATAGCTGACTATTTGAATGTTTCAAATAGAACGGTAAGAAGCGATATTAAATATATTAATAGTGAAATTAAAGATGTCATTATCAGTATTAAAGGACGTGGTTATCAATTAAATCACGAGTTATATCAAACTGAAGAGATAGAATCCATTCTGAATCAATATACGGAAAAGAATGGTCAAACGCTTATCAAAATGGCTTATCAATTATTAATGTATAAACAATCTGTTACGCTTGAACAATTATCTGAAGACTATGCTTTAACGAAGAATGAACTCATCGATCATCTAAATCAAATTCAAGCTTGGTGTGAATCATATGACGTTGCAATTAAACTTGTTAAAAGAAAAGGCGTTACGGTAAGTGGCAATGAAATGGATATTCGCAACGCTATTCTTCATTTAAACCAACTCTCTACAAACAATGTTAAGGTAGAGGACTTCATTTTGAATGAAATCCCAAAAGCGCATAGCGAATTAATGATGCATATTATGGAACAACATTTAGAGCGTAACCATATTCAAACTTCAAAAGTACATATTAAACAGTTGCTCGTACACCTGATCATTATTTTCAAAAGAATCCACGATACAACAGAACAATGGGATATTAATCAAGAGGCATTGGCCATTTCCCGGGCAATTATAGAAGACATTAATAGACAGCTTAAATACACTTTAAGTGATGAAACAGCGAAGTTATTTTCATTTTTTATTAGCTATTATTTTGATAAATATGATCTTGGCTTCAAACAAATATTTATTCAAAGTTATATTGAACGTTTAATTTATCAAATGAATGCCAAAGTCGGTATAGATTTTATGCAAGATGCTGTACTTCGTGAAAATGTTTATTCACATTTCAGCAGAACATATTTGCGTATCGTTAAGAACGTTTATATTAACAATCCACTTACAGAGGATATTAAACAGCAATACCCGTTTGTGTTCAACGCATTATATGAAACGGTTCATTTATTGGAAGAAGATGCACAACTTAATTTAAGTGAAGATGAGATAGCCTTTTTAGCGTTGCATTTTCAATCATCAATAGATCGTAATGTACAAGATCAATTTAATGTGGTTATTACTTGTTATTATGGACTTGGTATTTCAAGCTTGTTAGAAGCAAAAATTCAAAAGTTAAACCATAAAATTAATATTACGGATACGATTAAACTTGAAGACGTTTCAACTTACCCATTTTCTAATACGGATATACTCGTTACAACACACGAAATTGATATGACACATATCCCTAGTAACGTACAAGTTGTTCAAGTATCGCCTTTATTTTCAGAAGAAGATGCACATAAATTTCAAACCATTTTAAATCAAAAGCAAAACCCTATTTTAAATAACGACGCATTATTGCCTATCGACTTTCTATCGGTACCAATCGAAACAGACATACATTCTACTGTCGATATATTCCAACATGCGGAACGTTTGCTTAATCAACAACATGCAATATCAAGTGGGTATATTGAAAGTGCATTAGAAAGAGAGAAGTTCTCATCAACTTATATTGGAAATGGCATTGCTATTCCACATGGCGACCCTACTAAAGTCTTTAAGTCACATGTACTAATGTTTAGACTCCAACAAGATATATCATGGAAACAACATAAAGTTCATTTAGTATTCTTCTTATCTATTGCAGACAAAGATAAACAAGTAATGAAGAAAATCATACACAGTATTGCTGCATTAACAGAACAAGATGTTAAACATTTACTAAAATTAGAAGATGAACCATTCAAACAATATATTATTGATTGTTTTAAAGAATAATTGCCACTACTAACGGCAATTATTCTTTTTTATGTTTCAGTGAATGCGTTTACAATTGAATTAAGAAGGAGCTGACGTTATGAAAATTTTAGCAATTACATCTTGTCCAAACGGGATTGCACATACTTATATGGCTCAAGAAAAATTAGAACAAGCCGCAAAAGAAATGGGCATAGATATTAAAGTAGAAACACAAGGTGGTGTCGGTGCAGAAAATGTTCTGACATCAAAAGAAATTAGAGAAGCGGACGGTATTATTATCGCTGCTGACAGACAAGTCGATTTATCAAGATTTGACGGGAAACGATTAATTAACGAAAGTGTTAGAGAAGGTATTCACAACCCTAAATTATTAATTCAACGCATCATCGATCAAGATGCGCATATTCATCATGAAAAAGGTGGCAATAAACAAACAGATGATGACGAAGATCAAAAAAGCGGTCTACAAATGGTCTACCAACATTTAATGAATGGTGTTTCATTCATGGTGCCATTTATCGTAGTCGGTGGTTTATTAATGGCCATTGCTTTAACTTTAGGTGGGCATACAACACCTGAAGGACTTAAAATTCCTGATGATTCATTCTGGAAATCTATTGAAAATATCGGTAGTTTAGCATTTAGCTTTATGGTTCCAATTCTAGCTGGTTACATTGCAGTTAGTATTGCTGATAAACCAGGTTTAGTACCAGGTATGATTGGTGGTGCAATTGCTGCTGATGGTAGCTTTTACGGAAGTGAAGCTGGTGCAGGATTCTTAGGTGGTATTGTTGCTGGTTTCTTAGCAGGTTATATTGCTAAATGGATTAAAAATATTAAAATTCCTAAAGCAATGGCACCGATTATGCCAATTATCATTATTCCTATTATTTCTTCAATTATTGTAGGACTTATTTTCATATTTGTTATCGGCGCACCGATTGCCAGTATTTTTGAAGGCTTAACAACATGGTTAAAAGGTATGCAAGGTACAAATAGTATTATCTTAGCGCTTATTATCGGAGCTATGATTGCATTCGATATGGGTGGTCCAGTAAACAAAGTTGCTTTCTTATTCGGATCAGCTTTAATTGCTGAAGGAAACTATGCCGTTATGGGTATGGTTGCAGTAGCTGTATGTACACCACCTATTGGTTTAGGTCTTGCTACTTTTATCAATAGACGTAAATTTAATAAAGGTGAAATTGAAATGGGTAAAGCATCATTTACAATGGGCTTATTCGGTATTACTGAAGGTGCTATTCCATTCGCCGCACAAGACCCATTACGTATTATTCCCGCAAATATGATTGGTGCAATGGTTGCAGCAGCTATTGCAGCTATAGGTGGCGTTGGCGATAGAGTTGCACATGGTGGTCCGATTGTAGCTGTACTTGGTGGTATCGATAAAATACTATGGTTCTTTATTGCTGTCATCATCGGAAGTAGTGTTACAATGCTTGTCACACTTTTATTAAAGAAAAAAGAAGCAACCGTTGCAACACCTGAAATGGAATCATCTAATAGTGGTATGACAACATCATTTATGGGATTAGATGAAGATGATAACAATCAAAAAGAATCATCAAATGATGAAACTCAGACAGAATCAGAACAAGTCTTTCACGAAAAAGTCATCACAATAGAAGACGCTGAAATGTCTCGAGATGACGCAATCGATAAACTAATTCACAATTTAAAACATCACAACTTTATAGACGATGAAAAAGCGTTAAAAGAAGCTGTATTGAAACGCGAATCAGAATCAACAACAGCAATTGGCATGAATGTAGCCATCCCACACGCTAAATCAAACTTTGTCAAACAGCCTGTCGTAGCTGTTCTAAATAACAAACAAGGTGTTGAATGGGAAAGTTTAGATGAAACACAACCTAAGATCATCTTCTTAATTGCTGTACCAAATGATAGTAGCGACACACACTTGAAGTTATTACAAAGACTGTCACGTACGCTTATGGACGATGATACTAGAGAAAAATTAATCAACGCTGAAAGCACAGAAGCTATTTATAACATTTTGAAAGAAATTTAATTTAAAAATCCTGGAACGAATTTGTTCCAGGATTTTTTTATGTCTGATATACCTAACTGCATTGCTCTATTTCGTGATACTTCTCACCTATCTTGCGTGCCGCTTCTCTTCCACCCATAATATTTCTAGCGAAAGGTCCCAATTCTAAATCAGCTAATCCACCTGATACGAATAAATTCGGCAACCATTCTAAATGTTTACTGATTTCAGGATACCCACATTTATTGAGTGGTGCTTCATACTCATGAATTAAACGATTTAATATCGGTTGAGTTAATAAAGTATTATCAAACCCTGTTGCCAATAATATATGGTCATAATCCATATGTTTCCCATCAACTGTTATGATTTGATGATTGTTAATATAATCTAATTCATTGAGATGTATCGTTAGTCTGCCCTTTTTCACATATTTCTTTAATCTAATGAATAACTCTTGTGGCATCGAACCTTTATGACGTTCTTTTAAGACAATATCCATCTTCTCTTCTGGATCTATTACTTTTGAAAAGCTTGCCATATTTTTAGGTCCTAACCACCCTGGATCAGCATCAAAATCATGAATTTCTAACGGCTTGTTCGTCCATAAATGCACATGCTTTTCATCATCATGATAAATTAATTTTAATGCTAAATGTGCTGCTGATATCCCACTTCCAACAACATGAGAACTTTCATTAAATTGAATATTTGCATCTTCAAAAATATGTTGTACATCTGGTGCATGCTCATACATTTTTGGAATCTTTGGCTTATGGTTACAACCAGATGCGATGATGACATTCTGTGTATAAATCATCTCCCCCGATTCTAATACGACACACCAATTATCTCGATATTTCTTTATATCTACTGCAGTATCTTTAACATGACATTCATGTAATCGGTAATATTCAACTTGTTCTGCTGTATGGTCCATAAACATATCTCTTTTCGGTCTCTTATACTTACCATAAATGCCACCTGCATAATCCATTTTCTTAAAATATTGTTTTAAATGAAAAGGATTAGGGTGAACATGGTGTACGATTGGAGATCTTAAATAAGGCATACTAATATTTTGCGTTCGATGATCAAATTGATGACAGAACACATCGTGCGGGTCAATAATTGTTAAGTCTTTATTTTTTAATCCTTTAACTTTTAATTCTAATGCTATCGTTATCGCGTGGATACCACCACCTACTATCGTCCACTTCATCTTATCACCTTTATTCTTTTTAAATCGTAATCAGTACGTTTTATATCATAACCGATTTTACCTATCGTTTGCAACTGAACATTTATACAAACTTGACATCGATTATTAAAAACTATACATTGATAGTAATTAAATAGATGCACTAGGGGTGTTTTTTTAACTGAGATGAGTATGAACTCGAACCCTTTGAACCTGAACTAGATCGTACTAGCGTAGGAAAGTGTTTGTGAAAAGAATTTATAGGGATGACTATGCCCTTTTTATAAATATCTTTGTTTTTACACAACTTTCTTACGAGAAGGTTGTGTATTTTTTTATTTAAAATTCTATATGGGAGTGTTACATATGACAAAGACAATTTTAGTAACAGGTAGTAGTAGAGGATTAGGCGCAACAATCGCACGTACATTAGCATCTGAAGGACATCAAGTCATCATTAATTATCATAATAGTAAAGCGTTAGCAGAACAGTTAGTTGCTGAAATCGGTGCAGAACAAGCGATTGCTATTCAAGCGGATGTGACAAATCGTTCTGAAGTTGACCAGTTAATTGACGAAGGTACGAAACATTTTGGAAAAATTGATGTCGTTGTCAACAATGCTTTAGTTAACTTTAAATTTGACCCAGTAAAACAAAAAGCATTCGTCGATCTTGCATGGGAAGACTATCAACAACAAATTGATGGCACATTAAAAGCAGCATTTAATATCGTGCAAAGTGTTGCACCACAATTCATTGAAAGAAAACAAGGTGCTGTCATTAGCATCGGTACGAACTTATTCCAAAATCCTGTCGTACCTTATCACGAATATACAACTGCGAAGGCTGGTTTAATTGGTTTCACGCGTAATATCGCTGCTGAATTAGGTCAATACGGCATTACAGCCAATGTTGTTTCAGGTGGCTTACTCAAAACGACCGATGCCAGCTCTGTAACAACACCTGAAGTATTTGACTTAATTGCTCAATCAACACCTCTTAAAAAAGTCACTTCACCACAAGATGTCGCAAATATGGTGAGCTTCCTTGCTTCTGATAAAGCAAGTGGTATAACTGGCCAAAATTATACTGTAGATGGCGGCTTAACAATGAACTAGAATTCCAAAAGAGAGATAAGGAGAATAGAAATGCGTAATTTAAGAAGTGATCAACTCAATATTGGTGTCTTATTATATGGCTGTGGCCATCATCAAGCTGCATGGCTTATGGAAGACTCCTCTATCGAACAGATTGGTGATATCTCTTATTATCAATCATTAGCACAACTATCAGAAAGAGGTTTATTAGATGCCGTATTCTTTGCAGATAATCAATCATTCCCTGCAAAGTCAGATAGCGAATTACCTACATTCTGGTTAGATCCAATTGTGAATTTAACTGCTATATCACAAGTTACACAACATATTGGTCTAGTTTCAACAATATCAAGCTCATTTTCAAATCCTTATACTGCTGCTAGGCAAATTTTAACGCTCGATCATGCGACGAATGGTCGTGTTGGTTGGAACTTAGTAACATCTATGACAGATATAGAAGCTCAAAATCATAGTATGAAAGCTTTACCTCAGCATGATGCTAGATATCATAAAGCTCAAGAATTTGCTGAATTGATGGACAAACTATTTACATCTTGGCATAAAGAAGACTTCGTTCATGACCGTCATAACAATAAAGTGATTAATCATGAGCATGTGCATGCTTTTCATCATTCTGGCGATTATTTCCAAGTAAATGGACCTTTATCGACACCAAGTAGCCCACAAGGGAAACCTGTCGCTATGCAAGCTGGTGCATCCAAACAAGGTATTGCATTAGCCGTCAAACATGCAGATGCAGTTTATTCAGTTTCATGGAATTTGAAACAAGCGAAAGCTTATAGAAATAAATTAAATACGGCCATCAGCGAAAGTGATACACCTGAGAAATATATTAAAGTCTTCCCAGGATTAGTTACTTATGTTGGCGAAACACGAGAAGAAGCACTGCTCAAAAAAGAAAAATTAGATAAAGCTTTACCAATTGAAAATGCCATCAAACAATTAAGTACGTTTGTTAGACAAGATTGTTCGAAATGGGCATTGGATGAGCCTGTCCCAGAACTGCCACCTGTAGAAGCGTTCGATGGTCCAGTAGGTAGATATGAAACAATTTTAGAAATTATAGAAGATACCGACCCTACAGTGAGAGAATTATTAGGTTATCTCAATGCAGGTGGTGGGCATCTCACATTAATAGGAACACCTGAAGAAATAGTAGATGAAATGGAGCTTTGGTTTAAGTCTGGTGTTGCAGATGGCTTTAATTTAATGCCACCTACCTTACCACATAGTCTTGAAGATTTTGTAACATACATCGTTCCAGAATTACAACGACGTGGACTCTATAGAGAAGCTTATTCAAGTCAGACATTTAAAGAACTTTTAAATGTCCATTAAAAAATCAAATAAGATAAATAAATGACAACAACAACTGAAATAGAACTAAACAATGTAGACATGAAGACTAATTCTGCAGCTAAAGCTGGATAATTATCATATTCTTGCGCAATAACTGAACTGTTCACGGATGTTGGCATCGCTGAAGCAATAAATAATGTTTGTGCGATAATGCCATCTAACCCCATGCATTTTATGATGACAAATGCGATGGCTGGTCCAACAACTAATCTTATAAAGATATAAATATAAGAAGATGACCATTTAAAATTAAGTTTAATATTGGCAATTTGTGCACCGAGAAGAATTAAAGCAATCGCAATCATAGCATCAGACAAATAACTGACAGTCGTCCACATGAACTCAGGAATTGGAATATGATTATAATTTAAAATAATAGCAAGAACGAGTGCATATATAATAGGCATCTTAAAGTAATTGAGTAATGCTTTAAGTTTACCTAATTGAACAGATTGAATTGCGAAGACACCATATGTAAACGTGAAGACATTTTGTAGCGTTAATACAATGACTTGTGCAGACATTGCGAGTGGATCACTTTTAAATACAATATCATTTAACGGCGCACCGTAGTTACCAGAATTAAAGAAGAGTACACTGTTTGTTAAAGTCGTCTCTTTACCCTTATCTAAATTTTGCATTTTGGCGATAGCAAAAGCGACGATATATAGAGCAATTATGTATATGACGAAGAATACGATGATTAATAATAATAAATTTACTGCTAACTCAGCTTTGTAAAACTTCGCAAAAATAAATCCAGGCACAAACACATTGATATTTAATTTTGCGAGCGTACGTAAATCAAGTTTCACACGCTTTTGAAGCACATAACCTAACGCTGTCATTAGAAAAATCGGTGCAACAACCGTTAGTAAAATATTGAGCATTTCAGACAAAAAGACACCCCCACGATGTTTAAGATAAGTTTTTGATAGTAATATCATAACATTCTTAGAAAATCGTTGGGGCGTCTTTTTAAAATTGCAAATAATCGTGTGCTGTATGTGAGAGAATGATACAGGATTTGAATCATGTTATGGGTTGGATGTGGGATAGAATTGGGTTTTTGTGGAACTTGTGAGTTTACTAGGGTATTAACTCACATCTGCGGCAATCTTGTGTGTTTACTCCGAGTTTAACTCACATGTTTTGCAATCTTGTGAGTTTACTACCTCTTTAACTCACATCTTCGGCAATCTCGTGTGTTTACTACCTCTCTAACTCACATCTTCGGCAATCTCGTGTGTTTACTACCTCTTTAACTCACATCTCAGCCATTATACTCATTTCATCATTACTCAATTTATAAAATATACACTACGACTTCATGAACCTCTTTACTAAACCTCATCATTTATATAAAAAAGAAGAATCTTGGACAAAAATTCATTTGTCCAAGATTCATTCACACTAGTAAATATAATGGTTTCATTATATTTGTATATGCTCGTAATTGAATTATATCATGTCTTCCAATTACTACCAACTACTTACACTTACTACATTAAAATACAACAAATTTTATCATTATACATATTTGAATTTTTAGTAAATTCAGTTTATTTTATTGAAAACCATTTTCATTTGTATTATGATTTTATTTAATATGTTTTTTTAGAAATTATTTTAATCAACAAAGGAGCGTCAATCATGAGTGAAAATAGCAATCTTGTAACTTCTACACAAAATATAATTGAACAAGCTTTATATAAATTAGGGTACGATGAAGGTCTTTTTGAATTGATTAAAGAACCTGCTAGATTTTTAAGAGTTCGTATTCCAGTTAAAATGGACGATGGATCTGTAAAAACTTTTACAGGATATCGTTCTCAACATAATAGTTCAGTGGGACCTACTAAAGGTGGCGTCCGCTTCCACCCTGATGTAGATGAAAATGAAGTAAAAGCATTATCTATGTGGATGACTTTAAAATGTGGTCTCGTAAACTTACCTTATGGTGGTGGTAAAGGAGCCATTCAATGTGACCCTCATAGCATGAGTCAAAATGAATTAGAAAGATTGTCACGTGGATATGTTAGAGCAATTGCTCAAATCGTTGGACCTACTAAAGATATCCCTGCACCCGATGTATATACGGATGCTCAAATCATGTCTTGGATGATGGATGAATATAGTATTATGCATAAAGTTAACGCGCCAAATTTCATTACTGGTAAACCCATTTCATTAGGCGGTTCACTAGGTCGCGAACAAGCAACAGCTTTAGGTGCTGTAATTACGATTGAAGAAGCGGCTAAGCGTAAGCATATTAATATCGCAGGTTCAAAAGTTGTTATACAAGGATTTGGTAATGCTGGTAGCTTTATCGCTAAAATCCTTCATGATAAAGGTGCAAAAATTGTATGTATCTCAGAAAGTCGTGGTGCTTTATATGATCCAGAAGGTTTAGATATTGATCATTTATTAGAGCTTCGTAAAGAACACGGTAGAATCACACCTCTATTTGATAACATTATTCCGAACGATGATATATTTGGAATTGATTGTGACATTTTAGTACCAGCAGCTTTAGCAAACCAAATCACCGCACAAAATGCAGGAGATATTAAAGCAAGTATAGTAGCAGAAGCGGCTAACGGTCCTACAACACAAGAAGCAACACGTATACTGACAGAAAATGATGTCCTTTTAATTCCGGATGTACTAGCCAGTGCTGGGGGTGTAACTGTTTCATATTTTGAATGGGTACAGAACAATCAAGGACTTTATTGGTCTGAAGAAGAAGTGAATCAGTTATTAAAAACTAAGATTGTCGAAGCTTTTGACAAAGTATATGACATTTCACAAAAGAGAAAACTAGACATGAGATTATCAGCTTACGTTGTAGGTGTTAGACGTACAGCAGAAGCAACACGATTCAGAGGATGGGCTTAATAATTAGAATATTAAAGAAAAAAGCAGGAACCTCACTTGTGGTTCCTGCTTTTTACTATATTAACTATTCAAAATAGTGATGTGCTTTAAGGAATTTTTCTGCGATTATGGCGGGCTCTTCTTTTTTACCGTCTGCTTGATAATTCAATTCTTGCATTTTTTCAGTGGATACTTTCCCAACTAATTTTTCTATAGATTTTTTAGCTTTTGGATTATGTTTCAAATATTCATTTGTTGCTAATGGGCTGGCGTCATATGGTGGGAAGAAGTGACGATCATCTTCTAGTGTCACTAAATCATAAGCAGCTATTCTACCGTCTGTTGTATAACCAAGTGCTGCATCGATGCTTTTATTCTTCAATGCATCATATACAAGTCCGATTTGCATTGTTCTAATATCTTTAAATTCAAATCCGTATGCTTTTGAAAAAGCTGGATAGCCGTCCCCTTTTCTCTTAATCCATGTAGGGTCACTTGCTACTCTTAGTTCGTCTTTATGCTTTGCTAAATCTGAAACTTTTTTTAAATTGTACTTTTCAGCCGTTTCTTTAGTGACTGTAAATGCGAAGGTATTTTCAAATCCATATGAGTCAAAAAATGTTTGATCAAATTTCTTTTGAAAACCTGTTTTAACAGCTTTCTCAGCTTTTTTAGTATTTGTAATGGGTTCAGAGTTTAAAGCACCTACTAAATCAGTACCTGTATATCT
Organism: Mammaliicoccus sp. P-M59; assembly: GCF_022386135.1. Lineage (NCBI taxonomy): Bacteria > Bacillati > Bacillota > Bacilli > Caryophanales > Staphylococcaceae > Mammaliicoccus > Mammaliicoccus sp. P-M59. The sequence continues at coordinate 13,200 of NZ_JAJNJJ010000002.1, forward strand.
TGTCGCGGATATTTGCGCATTATCATTTAATATCGCGTTATGTTCAATTACCGCAGAACCAAGATTATTTACAATTATCGGTTTTACTTGTCCTTTTGTATCATGCTCGATTTGTAAGCGAATCATATGCGCCATGATTTGAGACTCGCTTGTAGCAAGCGCCGTAATTTTCACTGTATCAGACGATGCGCCACCTAAGCCTGGTAAAGTACAACCGCTTAATAATAATGTACAAATTAAAATTAAAGTAAGTTTTTTAAATTTGATAACGATTCTCCTCCATTTTATGTATATTTGTATAGTATTATATTAGCATAAATTGATTGCCTTATTTTTCTACCATTTGGAAAAAGATTTTGAAGCGGATTGTATAACAATGTTTAGTTTATATTCAATTATACAACTGGTATAATGTGTATTAAGATAAAATATATCATTAAACATATAGACGCACGGAGGATAAATGAATGGACGACTCATTAAGAAGCAAAAGGAAGAATGAACATATTCAGCTGGCATTAGATACGTATTCACCAGTTAGTACTGATTTTGATAAAGTACAGCTTATACATCAATCCATTCCTTCTATTAATAAAAATCAAATTGATTTATCAGTAAAGTTTCCGCATTTCACTTTTAAATACCCTATTTATATCAATGCGATGACGGGTGGAAGTGAAAGAGCAGCAACTATTAACAAAGAGTTAGCTCAAATCGCTAAAGCTTGTAACATACCTATGGCAGTAGGTTCTACACATTCAGCCCTAAAAGACCCTAACGCTGAATCAAGTTTCACAGTAGTACGTGACGAAAATCCTGAAGGTCTAATATTCAGTAATGTCGGAGCAGATATTGAATATGCAAAAGCTAAGAAATCTATAGAACTACTAAATGCTGACGCCCTACAAATTCACGTCAATGCACCTCAAGAACTGATAATGCCTGAAGGTGATACTGAATTTGAAAATTGGCTAACAAACATTCAAGAAATTCAAGATAATATTGATATACCCGTAATCATTAAAGAAGTTGGTTTCGGTATGAGTGCTGAAACGATTCAAAAAGTTAAAGATATTGGTATTCAATATGTAGATGTTAGTGGTAGAGGCGGTACGAATTTTGCGGACATTGAAAATCAAAGAAGACCATTAAAAGATATGGCATTCTTAAATCAATGGGGACAAAGTACTGTTCAAAGCTTATTAGAAGCACAATTATTAAATGCAGATATTCACATATTAGCAAGTGGTGGCGTTAAAAACCCACTCGATGCCATTAAGTCTCTTGTACTAGGTGCAGAAGCTGTTGGCTTATCTGGATATGTTCTCAAATATTTAGATGCTTATGGCGTAGAAGATACAATTGAACATATGAAACAATTTATCGAACAAATGCATGTCATTGCTAATTTATTGAATGCATCAAACGTATCTGATTTAAAATCAGTCAGCTATGTATTGTCTCCAGAATTACAGACATATGTAGAACAACGCGCGAAATCAATTAAAGCTTAATCAGAAAAACAGCTTTTCCACTTCTCGAAAAGCTGTTTTTTATATGTTTATAATATCTTTTACATCATTCATATTTTCCGCAATTTAATATTCATTTTCATTGTAAGTTAAAAGTGATAATATTAAAGATATATATTAAACACATCTTTAAAGTACATGTGTACTTTTCTATATTGTACAACTTAAAGGAGAGATTATTATGGCTGATCAACATATACCATCTTTATATTATACGGAAGCTTCAAAAAGTGCTGTCCCACTACTTGCGCATGAACAACACTTGCAAACTGTAACAGCTGAACCTTGGCTCAAAATTTCTGATGAAGGTCTTCAATTAGAAGGTTTATGCTTTGATAGAAATCATAATCTATTCTTATGCGAAGTATTTGGCGGGACTATTTTCCGCGTTGATTTACCTGAGAAAAAAGTTAATACAGTATTTAAATCTGAGAAAACTAACCCGGCTTCTGTTAAAATACATAAAGACGGACGATTATATATGTCTTATTTAGGTGACTTCAAAAGTTCTGGTGGTATTTTTGCGACTGATGCAGACGGCAAAAATCCACAAAGTATCGTTTCAGATATCGATACAGAATATTGCGTTGATGATTTAGTATTTGATAGTAAAGGTGGATTCTACTTTACTGATTTTAGAGGATACTCTACAAATCCACTTGGTGGCGTATATTATGTTTCACCTGATCATCAAACAATTACACCGATTATTCAAAATATCGCAGTAGCAAATGGGATTGCATTAAGTACAGATGAACGTGTACTATGGGTAACTGAAACAAATGCGAATAGATTACATCGTATTTCACTAGAAGAAGACGGTGTGACAATTGAACCATTTGGTGCATCTATTCCATATCATTTTACAGGTCATGAAGGCCCGGACTCTTGTTGTATTGATAGTGATGATAACCTTTATGTTGCTATGTATGGTCAAGGTAGAGTACTTGTCTTTAACAAAAGTGGTTACCCTATTGGGCAAATATTAATGCCAGGTCGCGATCAAGGGCATATGTTAAGATCGACACATCCTGCATTTATACCAGGTACAAATCAATTAATCATTTGTGCCAATGATATAGAACGTGGTGGCGATTCTTGGTTATTTACAGCGAAAGGCTTTGCAAAAGGTCATAATAGCTATCAATTTCATTAAAAATTGTAATAATTACACATTAATTAGTTAAAGTTTTTGAATATATGGTGACAGAGCTTTATAATAATAAAGTGTTTAACAAAAATAAAATAAGAAATACTAAAGGTGATTGAAAATATGGCACAAATAGGATACGGGGAAGCAAATGGGAAAGTTATTTTAATAGGAGAACATGCTGTTACTTTTGGACAACCAGCAATAGCGATTCCATTTACAACAGGTAAAGTGAAAGTAACGATCCAGTCTCTTAACGCTGGTGATACTTCATATATTAATAGTGATGTATATGAAGGCACGTTACAAACAGCTCCTGAACATATTAAATCTGTTATTTCAAGATTTATCGATAAACATCATATCGAAGAGCCTATAAATGTTAAATTCGAAACAAATCTTCCCCCTTCAAGAGGATTAGGTTCCAGTGCTGCTATGGCTATCGCCTTTGTAAGAGCAAGTTATGATTATATAGGAGAGCCTCTTTCTGATGAATTATTAATAGAAGAAGCGAATTGGGCAGAACAAATCGCGCATGGTAAACCGAGTGGCATCGATACACAAACGATTGTCTCTAATAAACCAGTATGGTTCCAACAAGGAAAAGTAACAACTTTGAAACCACTATCCATAAACGGCTATATGGTCGTGATAGATACAGGTGTTCAAGGTTCTACTAAACAAGCAGTCGAAGATGTCCACCAATTATGTGATCATAACGAACAATATATGCAATATATAGAGCATATTGGTACGCTCGTATATGATGCTAATGAAGCAATCGAACATCATGATTTCACAAAATTAGCACACGTATTTGAACGTGCACAAGAAAATTTACGCAAGTTAACAGTTAGTCATGACAATATTGAAGCATTACTTGAAATAAGTAAATTACAAGGTGCAACTGCTGGTAAACTTACAGGCGGCGGCCGTGGTGGTAGCATGATTGTACTCGCTCAAAATCTCGACATTGCTGAAAAAATTGCAACAAGTGCTGAAAAATTCGGTGCTCATCATACTTGGATTGAAAATTTAGGAGGTTAACGAGATTGAATATGAGTGGTAAAGCCCGCGCGCACACAAATATTGCTTTAATTAAATATTGGGGAAAAGCCGATGAATCACTGATCATCCCCATGAATAATAGCTTATCCGTTACGCTTGATAAATTTTATACAGAAACAAAAGTAACATTTAGTCCTGAATATACGAAAGATACACTCGTTCTAAATGGTGAAGAAGTAAACGAAGAACAATCGAAGAAAATTTATCAGTTTATGAACCTTGTAAGAGAACGTAGTCAAACTTCACACTATGCTTATATTGAAAGTGTCAATTATGTTCCTACTGCAGCAGGTCTTGCTTCATCAGCAAGCGCATTTGCAGCCCTCGCTGCAGCTTGTAACGAAGCGCTTAACTTGAATATGTCTGATAAAGATTTATCAAGATTAGCTAGAAGAGGTTCAGGCTCAGCTTCTAGAAGTATTTTTGGTGGATTTGCTGAATGGGAAAAAGGTCATGACGATGAAACATCGTATGCACACGCAATTGATGCACAAGATTGGGAAGAAGATTTATCAATGGTATTTGTTGTCATCAATAACCAATCTAAAAAAGTATCTAGTCGTTCAGGTATGTCCCATACGAGAGACACATCTCGTTTTTACCAATATTGGTTAGATCATGTTGATGAAGATATTGCATCAGTTAAAGAAGCCATACGTAATAAAGACTTCAAACATTTAGGTGAAGTCATCGAAGAAAATGGCTTACGCATGCACGCTACTAATTTAGGTGCACAGCCACCTTTCACATACTTAGTACCAGAAAGTTATGAAGTTATGGATATTGTACATCAATGTAGAAAAGCTGGATATCCGTGCTATTTTACAATGGATGCAGGTCCAAATGTTAAAATATTAGTCGAAAAGAAAAACCAGCAATTTATAATAGACGCTTTACTTAAATCTTTTAATAAAGAACAAGTTATTGCGAGTGATATTACAAACACAGGAATTGAAATTATTGAGTAAGGAAGAGATATAATGATTCAAGTCAAAGCGCCAGGAAAGCTGTATATTGCTGGAGAATATGCAGTAACAGAGCCTGGATATAAATCTGTCTTAATTGCAGTTGATCGATTTGTGACAGCAACAATTGAAGATACGAATTCATCATCAGGATTTATCCATTCTAAGACTTTACATCATGAGCCGATTACATTTACAAGAGAACAAGACAAAATCATCATTTCTGATAATGATGCTGCAGATCAGCTTAAATATATTACACAAGCTATAGAAGTCTTTGAACAATTTGCTAAAAGTTCCAATGTAACATTAAGACATTATAACTTAACAATTGATAGTAACCTTGATGATGCATCTGGTCATAAGTATGGTTTAGGTTCTAGTGCAGCAGTATTAGTATCTGTTATCAAAGCTCTAAACGAATTCTATAACTTACAATTATCAAATTTATTTATTTATAAATTAGCTGTTATCGCTAATATGAAATTACAAAGTTTAAGTTCTTGCGGTGATATCGCAGTAAGTGTTTATACAGGTTGGTTAGTCTATAGTACTTTTGATCACGTTTGGGTCAAACAACAAATAGAAGAAACATCTGTAATGGACGTCCTTTATAAAAACTGGCCAGGCTTACACATCGAACCACTTCAAGCACCAGAGCATATGGAAGTATTAATCGGTTGGACAGGTTCACCCGCTTCTTCACATCATTTAGTAAGTGAAGTTAAACGCTTAAAAGCAGATCCAACAATATATACACAATTTTTAGATCAATCACAGAAATATGTCGAACAACTTATTAAAGCATTTAAGACAAACAATATACAAGGTGTTCAAGATACAATTAGAAAGAATCGTACTGTCATTCAATATTTAGATTCATTCGCTACAATTGATATCGAAACACGACATCTTAAAAAATTATGCGATATCGGAGAATCATACGGTGGCGCAAGTAAAACATCAGGAGCTGGCGGTGGCGACTGCGGTATCACAATTGTAGAAAACGATAGAAATAAACAAAAAATATACAATGAGTGGTCAAGCAATGGTATTAAGCCACTGAACTTTAGTATTTATCACGGACAATAAAATGAGAAAAGCTAGGACTTTGAACAAGTCCTAGCTTTTTTGTGGAATAATATATGGGGAACCGTGGGGAATGTTGCTAGTTAGGGCCGTCTTGCAATATTCGGGGCTTCTATGTTGCTAGTCATGCCCGTCTTGCAATATTCGGGCCTTTTATGTTGCTAGTCAGTCGTGTCTTGCAATATTCGCAGCTCCTATGTTGCTAGTCGTGCCCGTCTTGCAATATTCGGGCCTTCTATGTTGCTAGTCATGCTCGTCTTGCAATATTCACGGCTTCTATGTTGCTAGTCATGTCCGTCTTGCAATATTCGCGGCTCCTATGTTGCTAGTCATGGGCGTCTTGCAATATTCACGGCGGCTATGTTGCTAGTTAGGGCCGTCTTGCAATATGCGGCGGCCCTATTTATCTAGTTTGAGCAGTCTTGATAAATACAACGCCCCTATTTATCTAGTTTGATCAGTCTTGATAAATACAATGCTCATATTTATCTTGTTTGGTCTGTCTTGATAAATACAATGCTCATATTTATCTTGTTTGGTCTGTCTTGATAAATACAACGTCTCTATTTATCTTGTTTCGCCAGTCTTGATAAATACAACGCCCCTATTTATCTTGTTTGGTCAATCTTGATAAATACAACGCCTCTATTTATCTTGTTTCGCCAGTCTTGATAAATACAACGCCCCTATTTATCTTGTTTCACCTGTCTTGATAAATACAACTTCTCTGCCCCCATCTCTCATACCTCTTTATTTATATTTATTCATCATTTCTTGGGAAATGTGGCAATAATCGTCTGGGCATTTTGATAAACGGTCTTGGTGTTCTTCTGCGCTTCGTACATAATTCTCTAATGCTTTAACCTCAACTGCAATTCGGTCTGCATCGCTTCTATTTGCTATAAATTTACGTGCAGTTTCTAAATGATGATCTTCTTCACTATAGACTCCTGTTCGATATTTCAACCCAACGTCTTCACCTTGTTTGTTCACACTATATGGGTCTATAATTTCAAACAAGTATGCCATCAAATCTTCTACACTAACGATTGCAGGATCAAATACAGTCTTTACACATTCTGCATAACCATCGTAATCACCTTCAAGTGTACGGCTACTTCCATTCACTCTACCCGCTTCTGTCTTAACTACACCGGGTAACGTCTTTACAAAAGCTTGTACGCCCCATAAACAACCGCCTGCTAAATATATCGTTTCCATAGCCAACTCCCACTACACTTTTATATTAAGTGTTTTTGATTATTACAATTCTATTATTAAATCGATTTTTAAGATAGACTATATACTTAAACCATTTCAAATAGCGCCATCTATGTGAATATCTATCAAAGTAATTATACTCTTTAACCACTTTCCAACTTCCTGGCAAAATATCTTTTAACTCTGCGACATTATTATAACCAAACTTAAATAATGGTTTACTAGAAAGTTTAGAGACAGATGGATGATTATTTGTATGTTTAGTCATAAACTTTGAACAAAATTCAGAAGCAATTACTAAATGATGCTTATCAAATGACTGAGCAATCTCTTTATACAAAGCTTCAACTTCTACTTTCTCAAAATACATTAACACACCTTCAAATATTATTAAAATATCACTATCTTCTTTAAAATGTACATTACGTTTAACATCATCAATCCAAGTATAATCAAACATAGACTTATTAATCATTTTATAAAAATATGTTTCATTAAAAAATCGTCTTCTAAGATTTATACTTTCAGGTACATCAATATCAATCCATGGTATCTTGTTCAATTTCAAGCGACTGAGACGCGTATCTAGCCCGCATCCAATATTGATAATAAATGGATGATTAGAATCTTTAATAAAATTAATCACAATTTCATCTAAAATTTCTGTCCTAATACTAATACCAAGCTGCGTTAGCCAATCCACATATGTATCAAGCACAGGATTGTCTATTTCTTTTATTATTTTAACAGATAAAGGATCATTAATAATTGGCATATCACTTAAAGTCTCTTTTGCCTTAACAGCAATCGGTATTAGCATAGATTCTGGTATCCCTTTCAACTCCGACATATCTTATCCCCCACTAGAATTTTAAATTTATTATTACACATTGTAAAAAAATGTCAATTTAAACTTTGTTTTCTTTTGAAAAAGGTTATTTAAATTATGATAAAATACAAACAATAATTTAACAGACATAAAAGAGTTATTTTAATTTAGAAATCAAATTGGAGGTTTACTATGAAATTAATTGCATATAACGACAATTATTATAATAAAGTGCAGTCATATCAAATGGATCATTCACAACTTCAGTTTACAAAAACACCGAAAGAAAATATTGAACTGGCAGCACAAAATAAAAATAGACATTGCATATTGGGATTATCAGAAGATGACAAACTGGCTGTATTCTTCGTCTTGCATGAACATAGCGAATTTACAAAGTACTTTTCAACACCAGATGAATCCACAATTTTTGTAAGATCATTATCAACAGATAAACGCTATTTAAGACAAGGCTATGCAAAACAAAGCTTGCAACAACTCAATCATTACTTATTAGAACATATGCCACATATAAAACACATTGCACTCTTAGTAGATATTCCAAATCAAATTGCATATGAGCTATATATTAAATTAGGCTTTGTAGATACCGGCGTAGAAATAAATAACGATGGTGACTTAACAAAATTAATGGAGAAGGATTTATTCTCCCCTAATTCTTAACTCATTCTTAACTATCATTAAATAACTTTTAACTGCCTATTTTTTTGAAATTTATATATTATAATCAACTTATCAAATGATTGGAGATGGTTATATATGAAATTCAAAAAATTAATTCCTGTTACTTTATCTGCTGTTATTCTAGGTTTTGGTGCGGTTAGTGTTACTGATTCTCATCATGCTGATGCTAAAACACATTCTCAAAATGGATTAACGCTTCATGATGATACGCGCTTACCTTTCCATACTGATCAAGATTTAGCTGTTCTACTTAATAAAAATACTGACGCTTTAACTAAACAGCAACTTATTGATTATTTTAAATTATTAGGCTTTAAAAATGTAGGACAAGTTATTAAAACGGCAGAAAAACAAAATATCGATGTTTCAGCTTTTCATAAGTACAGAAATCATAAAGGCTGGAAATAATAATATCAGAAGTTGAATTTGGGAATGATTAAATTCCCTTTCAACTTCTTTTTGTTTTTGAATAACATTAATACTTAAAAACAATTAATTGTACATAACAACTAAACATTACCATACAATTTGAGAAATTTTACTTTTTTATTTAATCAAAGTTTGATAAAATCTTAATGCATAAATTAATTTAATGGAGGAATACAATATGGAAAATATAGAGAGACAAGAGTTATTACAAGATTTTAAAACTAAGCTTTTACGATTAAATACTAATTTTAAATTTCTATGTGGACATGTTGCTAATAACAATGGTTACTCATTAAATTACCTGAACTTATTGTATTTTATTAGTGAAAATGAAGGTATGACATTAGCTGGACTTGCTGAGTCTCAAGACATGGATAAAGGGAATTTAAGTCGTTTGTTAAATGGTCAAATTAAAGAAGGCTTCGTAGAAAAGAAAATGGACAAGGAAGACAATAGAAAGATTCATGTATTTATAACAGAAGTTGGTCGTGAAAAAATTAAAGAATTAAACAACATATGTATTAGCAATTTAGATCACTTACTAAAAATAATACCTGATGATGAATTTACAAGTTTCATTTCAACTTTAGATAAATTAGACAACCATTTCGGTAATTACGCGAAAGAAATTAAAGAAGGCGAATTACAAATTTAACTTTCTCAAAAAATAACAGTCAACATAACTCCATTTCCACCTCGAACTCACATTAAATGATAGATAAAAACGATTTCATATTATTTTACAAAATCAAACAATTGAAAAATGCAACTTTTTTGATACAATATAATGAGGATAAAAATGTGCATTCATATCAAAATTGTTCCATATCAACTAGATACATTCAAATTGACATATCATATAAATAAAAAAAGAGAATTAGAGGAGATAAGAAAATGGATTATAGAGTACTATTGTTTTATAAATATACAACAATTACTGACCCCGAAACTTTTGCAGCAGAGCATTTAGAATTTTGTAAAGACCTTGAACTTAAAGGACGTATTTTAGTAGCAACTGAAGGTATTAACGGTACACTTTCAGGTACGAAAGCTGACACAGATAAATACATGGAACAAATGAAAGCAGACGAAAGATTTGAAGGCATTACATTCAAAATCGACGAAGCAGAAGGACATACTTTCAAAAAAATGCACGTGCGTCCAAGACCAGAAATCGTAGCATTAGACTTAGAAGAAGATGTAGATCCTAGAGAATTAACTGGTAACTACTTATCACCAAAAGAATTTAGAGAAGCTTTATTAGAAGAAGATACAATCGTCATTGATGCAAGAAATGATTACGAATATGACTTAGGACACTTCCGCGGTGCAATTCGTCCAGATATTACAAGATTCAGAGATTTACCAGACTGGATTAAAGAGAATAAAGAACAATTTATGGATAAGAAAATTGTCACTTATTGCACAGGTGGTATCCGTTGCGAAAAATTCTCAGGCTTCTTATTAAAAGAAGGTTTCGAAGATGTTAGCCAATTAGAAGGCGGAATCGCAACTTACGGTAAAGATCCAGAAACTAAAGGTGAATTCTGGGACGGTAAAATGTACGTATTCGATGAAAGAATTAGCGTAGACGTAAACCAAGTTGAAAAAACAGTAGTCGGTAAAGAATGGTTCGACGGCACACCATGTGAAAGATACATTAACTGTAGTAACCCAGAATGTAACCGTCAATTCTTAGTTACAGAAGAGAACGAACACAAATATCTTGGTGCATGCTCACACGAATGTGCATCACACGAAAGAAACCGTTACGTAAAAGCACACAACATTAGCGAAGAAGAAAAAGCAAACCGCTTAGAAAACTTTAAAGCATTAGTATAATTAAACATCACTAAATAAACCCCCTTACTAGTCACGTAGTAAGGGGGTTTGGTGATGCCTATGGAAATTATGTTATGCATTTATTATATGCATCATTCCATAATTTGTAAATAAATATTTTTTTAACTCCTATTTATTATTTAAATAAATGCGAGATGACATTACGTTCTTGATCTGATTCTGCGTCCATATATTTATCAATGAGTCGTGTATCTATATTTGCGATTTCATTTAAAAATTTTGGACTTACTTTTAAGTCATTTAATAAAAATTCTGGTGTCATAACCTTCTCTTTAAAGTAAAAATTTAATAAACTATTTATTTTAACTGGTTTAGGTAACTTGATTTCCTCATCAAGTGGCTCTTTTCGTCTATAACCCTTTTTATTTACAGATTCCCAAAAATATCTATTTTGAGTTTCAGTCAATAATCCTAAATAATAAGCTCTCAATTCTATAGATTGTATCGAAACAAACCACTTTTCTTTTAATATTTTCATATGATCTGGATTAGATTTTTTAGTAAGCTTATTAAAATCCTCTATAAACTCAGCTTCTGGTAATAAGAACTCAGCTGCAAAGATATTAGCTTCATTTTCTAATTGTTTATACTCCGCTTGTGACAAATTATCAAACTGAATATGTCTGTGTAAAAGTATATGACATAGTTCATGCGCTATATCAAAATTCCTTCTTACAGCTATGCCTTTATTATTACCTAATATAATATATGGTATTTCGCGATTTGACCAAAAACTAAATGCATCTGCATCATTATCAATATTTTTTTCAAATATCATGATGCCTGATTTTTCTAAATTAAATAATAAATGATTATTACTATAATTTCCTAATAATTTTTCCCTACTTATACTTGCACATTTTTTTATAATTTTAATACGATCTAAATCCTCTAATGATTCTATCAAGTCATCCAACTCATCAATTAATGCTTTTATTTCCATTAATGGTGATTTAACATATGCTAGTAAATAATTGGTTAAATTCGATACATAATTAGCCTGATAATGTTGTTTGTTTAATAACTTAGTAGATACCTTATAGCTTACAGCTCTGAACGCAATCGTTTGTTTTTCAACAGATTTTTCCTTAAGTATCTTAGGTTGATCACTTATAAAATAACTTGTTTGTACATTAAATAAGTTTGACAATTCATATATCTTATTAATTTCAGGCATCATATTTTTCACTTCATATTGCCATATAGCTTGCTCACTTACACTAACCTTTTCAGCAAGTTCTTTCCGGCTATAACCATTAAGTGTTCGCACACACTCAAGATTGCTACCTATAAACATTCGTTTCACCTATTCCTTAATCCTTATTAGATTCATCTTCATCTTCTTCTGTTATATGTCTATATACTTGATCCTCAATATGATTAGACTTTACATGAGCATAAGCATCACTAATATACATTTCATTTTCTTTCTCTTTTCTAACCTCAATATAATCCTTATATCCTGCAACAATACCTTTTACAATTGAATCCAATAAATTAGAATTAATAGAAATCATATTATCACCTCTTGAAGTTTAAAATAATTATCTTCAATATACACTATAAAAACTGTAAATTCAAAGCATTTTATAAAGTGATATAAGATGTTTTCTATTAAAATTAAAGTCATTACGTATTAATTCTCATTATTTTAAACAAAAACTACTTTTCGTTTACTCCGCTTCATTTTCCCGTTTTGATCTACAAATTGATAATTCGTGAGTACAGTATTTGTCGTTTTGACCAGTTTAATATTATTAATGGTTGAAACTTTCTCTGTAATGGCAAAAAAGTTAAACATATATTTATACTTGCCTGAATCGTTTTTAAATTTCATATATCTTTTTTTATTTTTATTTACTTTATATACCGCAACGACTCTGCCATCACAAGGATGTATGCCGATAATATAATTGACTTTTTTAGCTACTTTTTCACTGATTTCTAATCGTGTAACGATTTCTTTTTTTATAGTTTTTGAAGTTGTTGAATACGTTAATGATGCTGGTATGTTATTTTCTTTACTATCTATGCGCAACTTTACAATGAGTATGTTATAGTGCCCTAGTTCATTAATATCAATATATTGAATATCTGTATGATGTTGGATTGTATTGAAATCTCCATATATTTTTGCATTAATTTCATCGTTGTCCACTTGAAATCCATTTGTATAATTATACATTTGATTATAGGATACAACCCCTCCATAATTGACTGGACTAAATACTGTATATTGATTGAGCATTGTCTTTACAGTGATTTGTGCTTCTCTTTCTGTTATATCCGTCATAAATACGACTGGTGTGATATACGATGAATTTTCGATATATGCCTTTGATTGTTTGTGACTATTGATGATAGGAATCTTATCAATATCCTGTGCAGTCAAATTTCCTTGGTGATACCCTATGTATAAAAGCGCATTTTGTTCATTATCCAGTAGTCCATATACGTAATACTGACTAAATGCTTTAATATTCTCCATTTGCAGTAGTATTTCATTGTCTTTATCACTTTGAATATTAAGTTTCTCAGGTACTTTAAAATTTTCATATAATGTTTCTGAAAAATCATCTTCATACTTCTGATAATATAATGAATCAAATCTCTCTAATAGCTTTATCCCGGAATTTCGTACATATACAACTGACTTTCTCGTATGCTCATATAATTCACTTGCAAGTAAATTTTGTACATAAAGTGACCTTAAAATTTTCTGTGTATATTTATCTATATCTTTTACTTCGATAAAAATTTTTCCTTCATTAATTTCTTGTTCAAATGTTACTTTATGTTTAAAGTGCTTATAATCTCCTTTAGGAATTTTGACTAATATTTTACTTCTATGATGTGGTATAGATCTAACTGATTTTAGTACAAAATAATGATGATAACTAAAATAAGTCCAAGCCGCACTTTTTAAATATTGTTTGATGCTATTCATCATACTTTCCACATCTCTATAGCGATCATAATAAACGCTATAAAGTGACTTAAGTGTCCCTTTTCTTTTATGATCACTAATACGAAATGTAATCCATTGATGTGATTCTGTATTGAGCAATGTTACATAATACGAATGCTTATTACTTGAGAATGTTAAAGATAATAATATCTCATCCGGTTTCAGCAAATTTTTAATTTCTGTTTCAAGAATTTTTGAAAATTCTTTGCTATGTGTATTAACAAAATCTTTACCGTATAACATATAAACCATCCCTCGTTTTAAACAATTATATATTAAGATTTTATTATTTCTTTATTTATATATCATAGCAAAATTTTTATATTAAATGTATGAATATTTATACTTTATTCCATAAACAAACTCAGAAATCCATAAATTAGATTTCTGAGTTTGTTCAATCTTAGATCATTCTATTAAAACGAAATAACGCCTATTATCCCAGCAACAAATATCATAAATACTGAGGAACCTATTGCCCATTTCATAACAACTTTTTGGTTTGTACCATAATCTATGCCTAACATACCTACTAATAAATAACCGGCAGCGTATAGTGGACTTAATACGTGTAATGGTTGTCCGAGTATTGAAGCTCTTGCCATTTCAGCTTTTGCTACTCCGAATTGTTGGGCAGATTCTGCTAAGATTGGCAAAATACCATAATAAAATGGATCATTAGCCATAAAGTATGTGAATGGCATACTTAATATTGCGGTAATAAGTGCGAAATGATTACCCATTGATTCAGGAATAACATTTACTAATGCTTTTGCCATCTCATCTACCATTTCTGTACCATTCATAACCCCTGTGAAAATTCCAGAAGCAAACACTAAACCTACAACTGCTAATACATTCCCTGCATGACGTTTAATTAATTCAGATTGCACTTCAAGACTTGGATAATTGATTAGTAATGCAGTCGCAAAACCAATCATGAATAATACTGGAATTGGTAAGAAACCTGTAATCAATGCGATTAGTAATAATATAGTTAAAAGTGCATTAACAATAACAATTTTTGGTCTTAATAATGCTTTTTCATCTTCATCTGTACCGTTAGAATTATGCATTTCATCAAGTGTTAAACTTAAATGATTTTTAATACCGACTCTTCTTCTTTCTTTAACACCTAATACGTAAGCTGCAAATACAGCGAATAATATACCAGCTATCATTACTGGAATAATCGGTGTAAATACTTCTTCAGTCGTTAACTGTAGAGAAGAAATCGCTCTTGCAGTTGGACCACCCCATGGCGTCATATTCATAACACCAATAGATAGCAATGCTAACGTTGATAATATGTATAAATTCATGCCCATTTTCTTATATAGAGGAAGCATAGCCGTAACAGTAATAATAAACGTTGTCGTGCCATCTCCATCTAACGCAACTAGTGATGCTAAAGCAACTGTTCCAATTGTAATCTTAACTGGATCACCTTTAACAGCTTTCATAATTGCTTCAATAACAGGATTAAATAATCCTGCGTCAATCATAACCCCAAAGTATAAAATTGCGAATACGAGCATAATACCCGTTGGTGCCACTGTTAAAAGTCCATCCACCATATATTCGCCTAATTTAGAATAGAATCCCCCAATCAGTCCGAAAACTGTTGGCACTATAATTAATGCTGCTAAAGCTGACATCTTTTTGCTCATAATGAGAATCATAAAAATGATAACCATTATAAATCCAAGTATTGCCAAATTCATGTTGTAGTACCCCCTCTATTGTATTTTATAATTGTAAGCGTTTTTATAAATATTCGCAATAGACTATTTTAAAAATTTTCAGAATATTAATAACCTTATTCTAATATACAAAAAAACCGTCCAATTTTTGGACGGCTTCTTTGCTAGATTTTACGATCTATTCAAAAGTTTATATAATTTATAAAATACTGGTCGGATAGGCTTAATAAAATCACCAATTAATTCTTCTACATGCCCATTAAATCCACTTTTGAATTTAATAACACCCGCATCTTCTGCGTTTTCTGTAAAATCACCCGTAATACCATAAAAGTTATAACGGTCTATATGGTGTTCTTTAGCAAATTTAATCATTTCCCATTGAAGTTTGTATGCTCCCATAAATCTATTAAATTTAGGATTAGATCCGCTAGATAAATAGTACACTTCATGGTCATTATAAATATAGAGTGCTGCTGCTAAATTAAGTATGTCACCTTCTATACCTCTTAAAATTTCGCTTTCTTTTATTTTTCCTTCAATACTATTTAGCTTTTTCTCATTTTCTTGCTTTCTCGTCTTATTCTTTTTAGAATTTGGACTTTCTTTTAAAGCTTCTTCGATACTTGTTCTTTCTATATTTAATTTTTCTTTCTCAAAAATCAAATTACTAATATAATCATTCAAGTCTATATAAGCAAGCTTTATACATGATTTACCTTTGTACATTTCTAGCATTTTTTTGAAATACGCTTCATCTCTAAAAGAAAAGCCGTGTTTTTCTTCTGCCATTTGAAATAAACTGTAAAATAAACTCACTTCTGAAACTGGTAACTCTCGTACTTTCACACCCATCTCTTCAGTCTTCTTAATATTTCGTCTTGTCTTATATTCCATATCATTTAAGACGTCATCTAGAGATTTATTTTTAAGATCTAATACCGAAATCCACCTAATTTGTCGTTTATCTGAATAACCTATGCTATATCCTTCATGCTTGTAACCGAGTTTATCCAAATTATGAATCAAAGCCCGATTATTATTCGACTTCAAAATTTCTCCACTATGATTTCTAATATTCTCAATAACATATGGATCTACAAGTACAAATAAACAATTTCTTTTTCTTAAATATTTAGTTAAATTCTCAAAGAAAAAATTAACAAGCTCTATATTGTTATAATCCATTACCGGACCTCTATGACTATAGAAATATTTAAAGAACTTTAAAGACTGTGCTTCTGTTAATAAACATGCAGCAATGATATTTTGCTGACTGTCTTTTACCCCAACTAAATGACAGTCGGCATTTGTAAGATTTCGATAATTATATTGTTCAGCCGATTGCGTATAATGCGAAAAATGCCCCTTCACAAATAAATCAAATTCCTCAACTTCCAAATTTACAAATTCCACAACAAATCCCCCCATAATTGTATATCTACTTACAATAATACACCAATTATGGAATTAAATGTAACTTATAATAAGATTATTCCACTTTAATATGTTTGATAAAAAAATCTAAACACTATTGTATTTTATATAAAAAACCGCCCAAATATTATTTGGGCGGTAATGTGATTAATTATTTAAAGCTAATTTAATATGTGCTAAATGATGTTCTTCATGCCATGATAATTTCGCGATTTTAAAAGCTACTGTTGTTTCACCATTATCTTCATGAATGAATGCGCGTTTCAGCTGTTCTTCAGACAAACTTCGTCCTACTGCAACAATCCGTTCGTTTATACCTTCTAACATTCTAAGAGAACATTCGATAGGTAATTCATTATCTGGTAATTCAATCCATTTTTCTTGATCAAATCCAACTATTGTCGGCTTTCTATCATCGGTTAAAGCAATCTTCAAACGTTGATACATATTCAATTGAGAATCGGCTATATGATGGACAAGCTGTCTAACTGTCCAACTACCTTCTCTATACTTTTTCTTTAATGCTTCGTCGTTTAATCCATCAACAACTTTTCTTAATCGATTTGCGTAGTTACCAATCTCATCTAACCACTGATTAATATCATTCATTGTTACTTTTTCAGGTAATTCTAATTCTCCAATCGGAAATCTTACATCCACAATAATCACCCTTTTCATTAGATTAAATTCATCTTTATTATAGGTTATATTTACGTTAAATGAAAATTAAACAGGACGCCTCGTAAAGTAATTGATTAATTTTCAAAAAAACAGGAACACCCATTGGCGTTCCTGTCATAAGATTCATATTTATTTTGTAATTTTCACTTTACCGACTGAGTTATCTTTACTTTTGGCTGACACTTCAAATTTCAGGCCATGATTCGGTAATAATACACCTGCATCTTTTTGTCCTTGGTTTGAGTAATCTTGACTATCATCGAATACAGGATTTTTCTTCGTTTTATTATCATGAAGTTTATAGCCGTCTTCGTTTTTCAATTTTAATTTAGGTTGGTGATCTAAACTGAATGCTGCGTCTCTAATTTGGAATTGTGTTGTTGCTGGATCATCAGCTACACCTTTTTTCTTCCAATTCAATGCATTTTGGTCAGCATCTACAACGCTTATGAAACCTTGTCCTTGGTGTGAACTTACGTTGTTATCTGAGAAACTCTTATCAACGTACCAAACTGTTAAACCTTTGTTGTAAGACATTGTTCCGCCACCGCGTTTAATGTGTTGTAATCCTTTATCTGGTCCTGTAAAGTTTCTCCATTGTAATAAATAGTAGTTCTCATCATATCTATTGCCATCACTTTGTTCAAAGCCTTGTAAATCAAATTTCGCTTTATTTTCTGCATTATCACTGAAGATTTTTTGTCCATCTTCTGAAGTTACTCTAACTTTATCGACAAACCAACCTGGGTTTGTTTCAAATTTATCTGTTACATATAAGAATCTTAATTTCACTTTTTTGCCATCGTATTTTGATAAATCAAATTTAGCATTTACATATCCTTCAGACTGACCATCAATACCATTGCCTTGGTTCTGACCACTCTCTGATGGATCATCATTGTTCGTAATATTACCTGCTACGTTTTCCCAATTTTGACCATCGTCTGTAGATACTTGAACATAACCATAGTCAAATCCTTGTTCTATATCATACCAAGTCTTAAATTTTAACTTACTTGATTTAGCAGAACTTAAATCTAAATCTGTTTCCATTGAATATTGTGAATCATCATCTGCGCCACTCCAGTATGCTTTCTTACCTTGAAATGGCTTTTGAATTAATGTGGATTTATCAGGGAGTTTAACTTTAATTGCATCATTGTTTGTTCCTTTAGTAGACGCTTCATCTATAAGTTCTGACGTTTCACCTTTAAATTCAGATGCATTGATTTCATTACCTGTTTGCCAATTACCACCATGTAATTGTTGAAGGATTTCTTTCATGTATGGATCAAATCCAGTCGGTTCAGTACCTGGAACAGTACCTGCCCAACTACCTGATGACATAATAGACCAGAATGAAACAGGTTCTCCTTTACCTGAATACTCGGTATCATATTCATCTGGTAATCCTAAATCGTGTCCAAATTCATGAGAGAACACACCGGCTGCTCCATCTTCAGGTTGAACTGTGTAATCAATTGCTGCTAATTTCCCATCAAATTGATCAAGCCCAGAATCAGTGCCTGGAATTGTATAAGGTTCACCTTTATCATCAATATCAAGTGACCATCTATGTGACCAAATAGCATCTGTTCCTAATTTACCGCCACCTGATTCTTCACCAGGTCCTGCATGTACAATCATAATGTGATCAATGATACCATCTTTCTCATCATAAACACCGTCACCATCAATATCATCACGATCCCATTGGTCATAATCGCTTAAATTAATATCTGGATCTTTCGCTGCTTGTTCTAACGCTTCTTTAATCAATTCTTTCGGTTTACCATCGCTGCCACTCTCGTCTGGCACATTTCCACCATAATAACTTGCAGGGTGTTTAGCTTTATACCAACCATGCACTTTTCCATCTATATCATAACTACCGCCAGATTGGTTTTTGTAATACTGTTTCATACTCATTAAATTCTCGCCATTTGGACCTTTATAGCCATTTTCTCCAAATACCATATCTTGAAAATGCGAAACTGGATAATCATCATAGTACATATCTGTTTCATCTTTCGTAATCGAACTATGTGGATAATCTGGAAATTCCATCGCTAATACTAACACTTTATCTTGTCGTACTTTACCTTTATATTTTTCTTCTTCAACATTATCAACACGTTTACCGTTGTTTTTCTTTTTATACATTTCTTTTTGATTCTTATTTAATGGTTCTAAACGCTTACCATTGTTCCCCTTGTTATACTTCTTATCAAAAAGTCCTTTATTCGGTATGTATTTTTGATGATATTGTTCACCTTTGCCATCCATATACTCTCTGATTTTTTCATTTTTCTGTTCAGGTGTTTCAGTTGATTCAATGACGCCTTCTTTTTCTAATGTTTCGAGTAACCTGTCTTCATTTGGTGCGACACTATTTGCAGATGCTTGAGTAGCAAATGCAGGTAGTGCAATTAGAGCACTCAATGAAGCAACTGATAACTTTTTCATAAATAAATTCACTTTAAAAAATCCCCCTTATCTATCTAATCTATATACATTATATACATATTCCCATAAAATAGTAGTAAGAATTCAAAAAATTCTAATTTTTCTTTTTAATATATCTAAATAATTTACCTCCGTATAATTTTACTTTATGAAAAATTATACGGAGGTATATTGTTAGTTATTCTATAATAAAATGATGTTCTTTCAAGTCCCTTACAGCATTGTCTAAAATCTTTTCAGTGTGTGCAGAAATTGTATGTAAATGAAGGTTATCTGTTAAATGTGCTAACATTTGTCCTTCAAACTTTTCCATTTCGCTTATAAATTTAGATAAGTCTTCGTACGTTTCAATCATTAAATCCGCTTTAATACTGCCATATACAGGATGATCAATTGCAACATCATCAATCATTGCCCCGTTATCCAATATAAGCTTTAACTCTTCTTCCATTCGGTCATTATCATGTTGGCAAACAATGACACGTTTATATCTTTTACCGCATTGTACATTATTAACAACATAACCACGACTTGTTGAATCAATATTATAATTTTGTGATTTCAATATAGAAATATCTTTCACAATAATCTGTCTCGAAACATCAAATTGTTGACTCAGTTGTTTACCGCTAATCGGTTCATCTGAAGATTCGAGTAATTGTAAAATTTGTTCTCTTCTTTTAAAAGGGTTATTCATTTCACTGATCTCCTCTTATAGCTGTTTTTAAATGGTGCAAACAAGTATCTATGTCATTTCTAGTCGTAAATTTTCCAATAGATAAACGTATATATTGGTCATACGTTTTCTCAAGTATTGAATCTATTTTAACTTGTAAACCACTACTTAACAATGCGCCATGACCACATGCAGTGCCTGTTGAAACACATATATTTCTATTCGACAAATATTGCATAATATATTGTCCTTCATATATCGGTGTTAATACTGCAATAATATGTGGTGCTTGCGCTTTGTAAACAATAGGTGTAAATGATAAGTCACTTAATTGTTCGATGAAGTATTGTTGTAAAGTATGCATCTCGTCAATACTAGGTGTTATTGATAATGCTTTTGTCATCGCGATAATACTTGGTGAATCTATTGTACCATTTTGTGTATACATTTCATGAAAATAATGTTGATTTAACGGCTTTACATATTCATGATTCATCATTAACACACCCGAACCTTTTGTACCGTGAAACTTATGTCCTGAAAAAGCGTATGAACTGAACAATTTTACATTAATATCATTTAATTTATGAACTGCTTGTACGCCATCAACATGCATTGGAATATTGTAATCCTGTGCAATTTGACTCAATGCTTCAACAGGTAATATGTATCCAGTCTCAGAATTAACATGTTGTGCAATGATGAGCACGACATCATCTGTCATGAAGTCAGTCGTATGTTCTAAATCTATTTCTCCATTATTGTCTAAAGGCAACATAATCATTTCAAATTTATCTTGATAAACTTCTAAAGCGGCATGTATAGAGGGATGTTCATAAGGTGAAACGAGTACTTTACCGGCCTCCATCTCTTTCAAAAAACTATGTATCGCAATTTCATTTGCATGAGAACCGCTTCTTGTATAAATCACTTCTTTATCTGTTGAAAAGTAATCCTTTATAAATTGTTTACACTCATCCAATAACTGTCTAGTATGTATACCACCTATATGTAAACTTTCGCTATTGTAATATGCTTCGCGCTGTATATCTTGATAGACATCCATCACTTGGCTATCAATCCTCGTAGTTGATGCATTATCTAAATAAATCAATTATAATCCCCCTCTTGTTATTTACGTTTCATTGTGTCAATATATTGTATATAAAATGATAACATATATGTAAAGTAAGGTGTAAACTTTGAGAAAAGTCATTGTAGTAGGTTCTGGCATCGCTGCATTAGCAGCTATACAGTCATTTAATGAGCAAACTGAAATTTATTGCATTACGAAAGATAAACTAAATCAACATAACAGTTCACTAGCTCAAGGCGGGATTTGTTGTTCTCAATACGAACATGACAATGGCCATGCGCATATTGTAGATACATATAAAGCTGGTAATGAACTTGGAGATATTGATGTCATACAATCCATCATCCAACATAGTCATTGTTATATCGAGCAACTCATTCAAAATGGATTGAATTTTGATACAGTTACAAATCAACAAGATTTAGATTTCGCGATGGAAGGTGCGCACACTCGACCACGCATATTACATATTGGTGGAGATCAAACGGGTAAATATTTAACGCACCATTTGATGAATCAATTATCATCCAAGCATATTAAGATTTATGAAGAAACTGAAGTAATCGATTTGTTGAAAGATACAGAACATGCTGTTTGTGGTGTACGTGCACTTGATAAACATGGACAACAACTTGATATCATAGCCCATGATGTCATTTTGGCTACAGGTGGTTACAGCAATTTATTCCCTACGCATTCCAGTGCGTCCAGTTCAATAAGTTCAGGTCATGTTATCGCGCATCATCACGGCATTCCGTTAAGACATATGGAAATGATTCAATTTCATCCCACTTTACTCGGTAAGCCCGGACAAACATACGGTTTAGTTTCTGAAGCAGTAAGAGGTCATGGTGGTATTTTAGTCAATAGCCTTGGGGATCACTTTATGAAAGATAAGCATCCTTTAGGCAGTCTCGCTCCTAGAGATGTGACAAGTAGAGCCATCTTTCAGCAACAACAACTTGGTCATCAATGCTTTATCAATATTGAACAGGTTGAAGCATTTTCTAATAGATTTCCAACGATTTATCAAAATGTCATTGAACATTTTCCAGATGAATATGCGCATCATCTCATTCCAATTACACCTGGTGCTCACTATACAATGGGTGGCGTAAAAACAGATATTTATGGTCGAACGAACTTGAGACATTTTTACGTTATAGGAGAAGCGAGTAATACGAATTTTCATGGCGCAAATCGTCTAGCCAGTAATTCCTTACTTGAAGCACTTGTTATGGGACACCTTTGTGGAGAAGCTATTCATCAATCTGAAATAAGAGATATTCATGTTAGTGAATCTGAGCAACGACTGATTCCTAAAATAAGTGATGAAGACTTACAAGGTCTTCGTCAACAAACTTTTAAAGTGTTAGGTATAGAGCGTAATGGTCCAGACATCACAGCTTACTTAAATTCAATACAAGATTGTCTAAGCAATGCGATGACTTTAGCTGAATGGACTCAATCAGATTGGCAGAAATATATAGAAGTAAAGACTTTAGAAATGATCTCAATATCAGCTTTAAGTCGTTCAGAATCACGCGGTGTCCACTACAGATTAGATTATCCAAATACTGAACCAACACTACAACATACTGATATCGAAATACTAATGGAGGATTCAATTCATGCTAAACAAGTTATACGTCCAAGAAAAACTCAAACAATTTTACCTTGAAGATAACCATTATGGTGATTTATCTTCAAGCTTATTCGATGCCACTCAACAAGGTACATTAACACTTTTAAGTAAATCAGAAGGCATATTTTGTGGTGAAATGATCATTCAAGAAAGTTTCAAACTGATTGATGATGCTATAACCACCACTTTGTTCGTTCAAGACGGTACATTCATAGAGAAGGGTCAGAAGCTCGCTGTTATTGAAGGTAGCATTTCGACACTCCTGACGATGGAACGCATCACTTTAAATTTAATTCAAAGAATGTCCGGTATCGCTACAGCTACACATGAAATCGTCCAAAAAGTTCAGCATACAAACGTCAAAATTGTAGATACGAGAAAGACAACGCCAGGATTAGGTATGTTCGAGAAACATTCAGTATTTATTGGTGGTGGCTATAATCACCGTCGAACGCTTAATGACGGATTAATGTTAAAAGATAACCATATCAGTTTCAGTCCATCGATTCGCGAACTTGTTGCTAAAGCTAAACAACATATCGGACCAATGGATAAAATTGAAATAGAAATTGAAGATGAACATAGTTTAGAGGAAGCCATTTTATCCAATGTGGATATCATTATGTTTGATAATTGCAAACCAGAATGGATAAAGGCACATATCGCGAAAGTGCCTGGACATATACAAACTGAAGCATCCGGTAACATCAATATTAAAAATGTCGTCGATTACGCTGAAACGGGTGTCGATTATATTTCTATAGGTTCGTTATTTTATGAGCAACATGCATTAGATATCTCTGCAAAGGTGGTTATATAAATGTTTAATCTTACAATTGAGAATGCCCAATCTATTCCTGAAAAGTACATTAAAATGTCTCATCAAGAACTTGAAGACAAAATTAAATCCATTAAAGCTTCATTAGGTGATCGTTTATTTATGCCAACGCATCACTATCAAAAAAATGAAGTTGCTCAATTTGCTGATATTATGGGAGATTCTCTTGAACTTGCACGTATTTGTAAAGAGAATACAAAGGCTCAATATTTTGTCTTTAATGGTGTGCATTTTATGGCTGAAACTGCCGACATCTTGACTGATGATAATCAAGATATTTACTTACCTGATTTATCTGCAGGTTGCTCTATGGCAGATATGGCAAATATTGAACAAGCGCTCCATGGCTATGATATATTAACGAATCGTTTAGGTGATAATATTCTCCCGCTTACTTATGTGAACTCGACTGCTGCGATCAAAAAATTCGTCGGAGAAAATGGTGGTTCTTGTGTGACAAGCGGTAATGCTGACAGCGTGATTCAATGGGCTTTAGATCAAGATAAACGTATATTATTTTTACCTGATCAACATTTAGGTCGTAATACAGCTTATAAATTAGGTATTAAACTTGAGGAAATGGCCGTCTGGGATCCAATACAAAAGAAACTAGACTTCGACGGTCGTGATGAAGATATTAGAATCATCTTATGGAAGGGACATTGTTCTGTTCATGAAAAGTTCTACCCCATTCACATTGAACAAGCGCGAAAAAAAGATCCAGACGTGAATGTTATTGTACATCCAGAGTGTCAATTTGATATTGTACAAATGGCAGACTATGCAGGTTCAACTAAATATATAATCGACAAAATAAAAAATGCGGCGAAAGGTTCTCATTGGGTGATTGGTACTGAGATGAACCTCGTACAACGTTTAAAAGAGACTTATACAGATATTACAATTGAATCACTTAATCCACTTATGTGTTCATGCTTAACTATGAATAGAATTGACTTACCTCATCTCGCATGGTGCTTAGATAAAATCATTGCCGGAGATCGATCAAATATTATTAAAGTAGATAAAGAAACATCGCATTTTGCGAAACAATCATTAGAACGCATGTTAAGTATCGTATAAAAAATAACCTTTCACCTACAATATAATCGAGGTGAAAGGTTATTTAATATTAAAATGGATTTCGATTGAGCCACTGACCGCCATCCATTGTGATACAATCGCCATTGATATAAGCCGCTTCATCTGAGAATAGAAATCTTGCTAATCCTGCAATTTCTTCAGGTTGACCCATTCTACCTACAGGAACACTATCTAATGTTTGTTGTCTGGCATCTTCAGATAACGTTAACTTCTTAGCACCACCTGTATTATCAATTGGTCCAGGTGCAATCGCATTAACCGTAATTCCGTATTTAGTTCCCCATTCAACTGCTAATGTTCTCGTCATAGCAAGTACACCTGCTTTGGCACTTGCTGAATGTATCACACCAGCACCAGCTGTCCAAGAATATGTTGCTACAATATTCAATATACGTCCTTTATGACCACTCTTAATCCATTCTTTACCTACTGCTTGCGAACAATAGAAAGTCCCATTTAACACAATATCTATAACTGAATTCCAACCGTTATACGATAAATCTTCTGCTGCACAAATGAAATTTCCTGCTGCATTATTGACTAATCCGTCTATTTTACCAAATGTTTTAATTGTTTCATCAACAGTATACTGAACACGTTCTGGATCACGTACGTCCATATCAATACATAATACTTGTCCTTCTTCTTGTTCCATATCCTTTTTCGCTTCTTCAAGTCTTTCAAGTGAGCGTCCAGTTATGACAACTTTTGCACCATCTGCTGCAAATCTCGTTGCCATCGCTTTACCCATACCACTGCTACCACCCGTTACAATGATCACTTTATCCTTCATATATATTCTCCTCATATTTACTATATTAAAATACTTGTATTTAGTAAGCGCTTACATATAGTGTACAATAAGTTGCAATAAAGGACAATTAAACAGAAGTTATACGCTACATCAAGCTTTAAAAACATTTATTAGTATAATAAATAGACCTTTGAACTTTATAAGCTCAAAGGTCTTTCAATATATTAATATCCTGAACCAACTTCTTCTCCATTTTCATCATACTCAGTCACTTTACCATCATCATCTATAATATAAGAACCTGCTAAATTGCCATCTTTATCTTCAAATGAGAAGCCCCATTTACCTTCGTCTGTCTTCTCAGGTTCTTTATACGTATACTTATCTGTATCTAACAGTGAACCTTCATATGATTCTACTTTATCAATAACATTGTCACGTGTTACTTTTTCAGAACTACTGTCATCATCTGAATCAGAACCATCATTCATAGAAGTTGATCCATTAAACATTTTCACAGTTTTTGCTATTTGTTCATCAGACGCATCATAAAGCTTAACGACTTTCGGATTATTTAAAATCTTTTCAGACTCTTGTTGAGAGTACTCATTATCTTCTAACCATCTTCTATCTTGGAAATGTGAAGGTACGTTATAAATAGAAATCGTACCATCTCCATTATTCTTATACACAACTTGTCCAGCAGCAGTAGGTGAACCTGCTAAAAGATACATACCTTTAGGATATTTCACAGTATTTGCTTTATTATATGGATTCAAATACTCACCCTCAAGATTATGAAATTGAAGATCTGCATTCATTTCACTTTCATCCATATTTCGATAGCTCGGTAAAGCCGTTAACCATACTTTCGCATAATATTCATCTCTATTCGTATTCTCGTTAGAAGTGTTGTTGTCTTGATTGGATTCATGATGATTACCATCATTAGATTCATCTTTATTCGAGTTATTATTTTCTGAACCATTAGACTGATTATCCTGTGATTCACTCTTTTGTGCATTTTCAGATGACTTGTCATCATTTGAATCTCCACCAATACTAATCGTACAACCACTCAACAACACAACCGACATAAGTACAAGACCAGAGAACAGTTGCTTCTTCAAAAGAATCACTCCTTTATTAATTTATAATATATTCGCTAAATAATTTAAAATAAGTTATATACATGTTCTTTACTATTGTAACAAATACGTTGTAAATTGAAATGTATACGGAGATATTTCACTTAAAAGAATGTGTTCCCAAAAGCCTTTTTATTTATGATTAAGCCTTCTTAAATTTATTAAATGCTGTATGTGCAATAATGATGACTGTAATCAATATTCCTACATATCCTACAAATGGATAAATGGTTGCAACTAATGAACCAAATGGCAATGTACCCCCTAGTATAAAGATAATGCCTAATACAATTGTAACGATGATATCAAATCTATTATTGATATAGCGCATCACTTCATTTTTAACGAGCCAATACATTGGCGCGGTTGTTGAGAATATACCTAAAACAATACAAATTGCGAAGAAGAGCGCAACGATTGCATGGATTGTACCACCTATATACAATACTGGCACTTCTAATTTAATGACATCATTATAATAAACGAGCATCGCAACAACCATCATAATAACCGTTAACATTAAACCAGATCCTCCACAAATTGCAGCAGCCACCGCTTCTTTTTTACTATTTGCTTCACTACCTAATTGTGTGAAAAATACTGTACCTGCTAGCATGTTATAACAGAAGAAGAGTATTGCCGATTGCCAAAAATGACTAGTCGGTTGTAAGTCTTTAGCTGCTTGAGGTAAATGATCAAATGATGGCAGGTTACCAACTTGTGTAATAAACACATATCCACATATAAAGACAGTTAATACAACGATGACAGGACCGATTAAACCAATAATATCAATCAATTTATTTAATCCTAGAATAACTGTAATCATTGCTAGTATGCCCATTCCTAAAAATCCTACAGAAGAAGGTAATTTGAAATGTTCAGATACAACTGCCCCTGTACCAGAAATCATAATCACCACAATACTAAATATGAATAATAAAGCGAAATACTCTATAATTCTCCCGAAAAAGTTACCACAATAAACTTTAAAAATATCGCCAGGCTGACTTAATTTCAACTCGTGACCTTTAACCATAATCATAGAACCTAATAAGCAAAATAGTACTGCAGAAATCAATGCACCAACTATCCCTACTGGTCCATATGACGCAAAAAATTGCATAACTTCCTGACCTGTTGCAAACCCAGAACCAATTAAATAAGCTATATATGCACCACTTAATTTAATAACATTTTTCCAACTGAATCCCATCTATATCACTCCTTACCATCCTTGGCCTTCGACCTTGTAATTGTTAAGTTGTCCTCGTTCTAATTCTTCAATTGTTTCTTCTAATATATTTAATGCTGTATTTAATTCTTCATCCGTAATCACTAATGGTGGTTGGAATCTGAGCACACTACCTGCTATAGCGATAATGACTACACCACGGTCAAAGCATCTATTACAAATTTTTAATGCGGCTTCAGAATCCTTTGTCTTGGATGATTTATCAGAAACAATATCAATTCCGATTGATAACCCTTTGCCACGTACATCTCCTACACAATCAAATCTTGTTGCCCATTCTTTCATGCGCTTTTTGGCAACTGCACCTTTTCTTTCAGTTTCTTGAATTAATTGCTCTTCTTCTAAAATTTCAATCGTGGCAAGTGCCGCCTCACAACAAACTGGATTAGCACCTGTTGTAAATAAGTGAGCTGGTGCATCCAGTGCTTCCATAATCTCTTTTCGACCTACAATGGCTGACATCGGCATACCACCTGCAATTGATTTGCCATAAGCAATAAGATCCGCTTCAATATTAAAATGTTCAATTGAACTAAACTTACCGGTGCGACCAAATCCTTGTTGAATATCATCTAAAGCAATTAAAATACCATGTTCTTTACACAAATCAGACAATGCTTCAAAATATCCTGGCACTGGCTCTAACAAACCGCCATCCCCTTGAAATGTTTCAATCATAATACAAGCTACTTCTTCTGGAGGCACATATTTTTCAAACATTTCTTTCAAAGGTGCAAGATATCCTTCAACAGTCTTCGGTTCATTTTCTTTGTACATACCACGGTAATTATCCGGATAAGGAATATGATAGAACCCTGGTAATAATGGACCAATTTTACGTCTCATATTCAAAGAAATAGTTGAAGCTGTAATCGAACCATATGTAGATCCATGATATGCATTTTCAAAACTAATAATATATGGACGTCCCGTATAGCCTCTTGCAAATTTAATCATTCCATCACAAGCATCAGAACCAGTTAAACCAAACAGAACTTGTTTCTCAAAATTACCTGGAGATAATTTACATAGCTTTTCAGATAACTTTGTAAGTGGTTCATGGTGCATATACGCTGGTGTGTAATGAACCATTTTAGAAGCCTGTCTTTGAATAGCTTCAACTACTTTTTTAGGCGTATGTCCTACATTTTGTGAACTAGCACTCGATAATAAATCAATATATTTCTTTCCTTCTACATCAATCAAAGTTGAGCCATGAGCTTCTTCAATGACTAATGGATAATAAGGAATACGCCCAGCTTTAGCAAAATATTGTTTATCCCTATTCATAACATCTTGTACTTTTCCCACAAAAATTCCCCTTTCCTTAAATAAAAATTCTTATTATTTAAGCATATTATCAATTAGAAACATCAAAGTAAATAAACATTTCGGAATTTTCTGACTTTTGTGTTAAAAAAAGGAGTAAATATACAATTTCAGCCACTTTAACATTACTTTTTCTTTTGAATAGTTATGTTTCCGAACTGTTTAAATCTCTTCACATTCCCTAAGTGACGGGTTTTTGTGCATATTTGTACGTTGTTTTTTAATTGATTGACAGTTATGTATGATTTTTTGCTTTATAGGGAATTTTTAACATAAATGGGTTAAGTTTATTTATACTTAATGTATCTTAAAAGGAAAGAGGTTTTGCAAATGGATATCGCTGGTGTTATTACAAGCATTATTGATTTAATCAAGACTTGCATTCAAACTTTCGGTTAATTTTCAGTTTTATTGCATTAAAAAGGCAGAGGAAATATTCAATCTTTTGATTGTTTCCTCTGCTTTTTTAAATATATAGTTGTAAAATACAAATGATTTTAGTTTAATGTTTTAATTTGAAAAGGTATTATTGATATAACTATATTCTTTCAATAGAATAAATGAAACACTCATTCTTAGTCCTAATTCTGGGAGGATTCTTATGAAAAAATTAATCATCGCCATCGTGATAGTAATCATCGCTGTTGGTTCAGGCGTATTCTTTTATGCATCTAAAGATAAGAAAATAAACGAAACAATTGATGCCATTGAAGATAAAAACGTTAAGCAAGTCTTCAAAAATAGTACTTACCAATCTAAAAACGATAATGGTGAAGTAGAAATGACAGACCGTCCTATTAAGATTTATGACAGTCTCGGCGTCAAAGATATCAACATTAAAGATCGTGATATCAAAAAGGTTTCAAAAGACAAAAAGCAAGTCACAGCAAAATATGAACTTCAAACGAATTACGGCAAAATTAATCGCGACGTAAAATTAAACTTTATTAAAGAAGATAAAGATTGGAAATTGGATTGGAATCAAAGTGTCATTATTCCAGGCATGAAGAAAAATCAATCTATCAATATTGAACCATTGAAATCAGAACGAGGTAAGATTTTAGACCGAAACAATGTAGAGTTAGCCACTACAGGAACAGCACATGAAGTTGGCATTGTTCCTAATAATGTTTCGACAAATGATTATAAAGCAATCGCTGAAAAATTAGACCTTTCAGAATCGTACATTAAACAACAAACAGAACAGGACTGGGTTAAAGATGATACATTCGTCCCTCTTAAGACTGTTCAAAATATGAATCAAGATACAAAGAATTTTGTTGAGAAGTATCATCTCACAACACAAGAAACAGAAAGTCGACAGTATCCGCTTGAAGAAGCAACAACGCACTTGCTTGGTTATGTTGGCCCTATTAACTCAGAAGAATTAAAGCAAAAAGCATTTAAAGGTTATAAAAAAGATGCCATCGTCGGTAAAAAAGGGATCGAAAAACTTTACGATAAAGAACTTCAAAATAAAGACGGGTATCGTGTCACAATTATTGATGATAATAATAAAGTGATAGATACATTGATTAAGAAAAAGAAAAAAGATGGCAAAGATATTAAATTAACCATTGATGCCAGAGTTCAAAAAAGTATTTATAACAACATGAAAGATGACTACGGTTCAGGGACTGCTATTCATCCACAAACAGGCGAATTGTTAGCACTTGTCAGCACGCCATCTTATGATGTTTATCCATTTATGAACGGTATGAGCGATGAAGATTATAAGAAATTAACAGAAGATGATAAAGAGCCACTTCTTAATAAGTTCCAAATCACGACATCACCAGGTTCTACTCAAAAAATATTAACAGCTATGATTGGCTTAAATAATAAGACGTTAGACGACAAAACAAGTTATAAAATTAACGGAAAAGGCTGGCAAAAAGATAAATCTTGGGGTGATTACAACGTCACAAGATATGAAGTTGTTAATGGTGATATCGACTTAAAACAAGCTATTGAATCATCGGATAATATCTTCTTTGCGAGAGTTGCACTTGAATTAGGAAGTAAAAAATTCGAAGAAGGTATGAAACGTCTAGGTGTTGGTGAAGATATCCCGAGTGATTATCCATTCTATAATGCACAAATTTCAAATAAGAACTTAGATAATGAAATATTGTTAGCTGACTCAGGTTATGGCCAAGGTGAAATATTGATTAATCCAGTTCAAATTCTTTCAATATACAGTGCATTAGAGAATAAAGGTAATGTGAATGCACCACATGTACTGAAAGATACGAAAAATAAAGTCTGGAAGAAGAATATCATTTCCCAGGAAAATATTAAATTGTTAACAGACGGTATGCAACAAGTCGTCAACAAAACACATAGAGAAGATATTTATAGATCATATGCCAACTTAGTTGGTAAATCAGGTACAGCTGAACTCAAGATGAAACAAGGTGAGACAGGACAACAAATAGGCTGGTTCATTTCATATGATAAAGATAATCCAAATATGATGATGGCTATTAATGTGAAAGATGTTCAAGATAAAGGTATGGCAAGTTATAATGCCGAAATATCAGGAAAAGTGTATGACGATTTATATGATAACGGCAAGAAAACGTATCGTATTGATAAATAAACAAACAGAGCAGCATCCAATTACGGATGCTGCTCTGTTTGTTATATCTTTAAAATATATTCATAAGAATCCTTGATATATATAGTAATGCAAGAATTAAACTACATATAAATACCATGCTCATATATTTTTTCTTTTTAGGCTTTGCTGCTTCTATTTCGTCTTTATTCTCTAGATATTCTAGCAATTCTTTCTCTATTTCCTCATTAATATCTTTGTCATGATTTTCACTCACAACTATCCCTCCACGACTACATGTTCATCTTTAAATTTATATTATTACAATTTCTGTAAAAGGACAATCTTTACTTTTGTTATTTATAAGTTATCAACATTAGTATCTTTTTTCAATTTGTGAGCACCTTCTTTGATTAATCGTGCGCGATAGTTTAATATATAATCAATCGCACACGATAGAAAGGAGTATTTTATGGATCACAATATGAAGCTAGCCAATCAAGTATGTTTCTCAGCATATAATGTAAGTCGATTATTTGCTCAATTTTATGAAAAAGAACTTAAGTCATTTGGTTTAACTTACTCACAATATTTAGTCTTACTTTCATTATGGGAAGAAAATCCTCAAACATTACATTCGATTGGTCAGAAATTGGACCTTTCAAGCAACACGCTTACCCCACTTCTTAAAAGATTAGAACAATCAGGATGGGTTACTCGACAAAAATCAGACCAAGACAAAAGACAATTAATTGTTTCATTAACTCAAAAAGGAAAAGAACAAAAACAACCTATTTATGATGCCATCTCTAAATGTATATCAGAAGAAATGGATTTAGAATTATACAAACAAACGAAAGACATTATGGATCAATTAGAAACAACTTTAAGAAAGCAATTAAATAAATAATATATAAAGGATGATAAACTATGAAAAAATTTGATGTTGTATTTATAGGTAGTGGCCATGCTGCATGGCATGCTGCGTTAACGTTAAAACATGCTGGCAAATCTGTAGCAATTATAGAAAAAGACACGATAGCTGGTACATGTACGAATTATGGCTGTAATGCCAAAATCTTACTTGAAGGACCTTATGAAGTTCTAGAAGAAGCTAGTCACTATCCTCAAATTATTGAATCTGATCAATTACATGTAAACTGGGAGAACTTGATGCAATATAAGAAAGCTGTCATTAATCCTCTTTCTAATACGCTTAAATCTATGTTTGAACAACAAGGTATTGAAGTAATCATGGGTGCCGGTAAATTAGTAGATGCTCATACAATTGATGTTGAAGGCACACCTATTCAAGCAGAGAACATCGTTATTGCCACAGGTCAACATAGTAATAAATTAGATATAGAAGGTAGTGCATTAACACATGATAGTCGTGACTTTTTATCTTTAGATAAAATGCCAAATAACATCACATTTATTGGTGCCGGTATCATTAGCATCGAATTCGCTTCAATCGCAATTAAATCTGGCGCTGAGGTTCACGTCATCCACCATACAGACAAACCATTAGAAGGCTTTAATGAAAAACATATCGCTAAATTAATTCATAAATTAGAAGCAGAAGGCGTACAATTCCATTTCAATGAAAATGTTCAATCAGTCCAACAAGCTGGCAACAGTTACAACGTTACAACAGAATCTGGACTTAGCATTGACACTGAATATGTACTAGACGCAACAGGTCGTAAACCAAATGTACAAAATATAGGATTAGACGAATTAGGCATTGAATATAGTGAAAAAGGTATTCGAGTTGATGATCATTTAAGAACAAACATACACAACATATATGCAAGCGGAGATGTATTAGATAAAACAATTCCTAAATTAACACCAACAGCAACATTTGAATCTAACTACATCGCGTCTCACATATTGGGCATCAATCCAAACCCTATTCAATATCCAGCAATACCATCAGTACTATACTCATTACCAAGACTTTCACAAATCGGTGTTACTGTTAAAGAAGCAGAAGATAACGAAGCATATACAATAAAAGACATACCGTTCGGTAAACAAATGGTATTTGAATATAAAAATGAAATAGAAGCAGAAATGACAATTATATTAAACGCAGACAAACAACTCGTAGGCGCAGAAATCTACGCAGACGACGCAGCAAACTTAATCAACCTACTCACATTTATCGTTAACCAAAAACTAACAGCCAAAGACCTTAATCAACTCATCTTTGCATTCCCAGGCTCATCAAGCGGCGTGCTAGATTTATTAAAAGTAGCAATGATGTAATATTAAAAAACAGAGGTAAGACTACCGCCACTAATACGGAAGACTTACCTCTGTTTTTGTTTTGGAAAATCACTTCACTTTTTTGGATAAAATGACATTTCTTCGTATATAAAGCGCTTACACAAATTGCTAAGATTTTTATATACAAAACTACACGGGGTGATTACATGCAATTTTTTGAAATTAACAAAATTCCTAACAAAGGAATTCCACTTTCAACTCAAAGAAAGTTATGGCTTCGACACTTTATGAAAGCTTTCTTTGTAGTATTCTTTACATATATGGCAATGTATTTAATTAGAAATAACTTTAAAGCTGCTCAGCCATTACTAAAAGAAGAAGTCGGTCTGACTACTTTAGAATTAGGATATATCGGGTTAGCGTTTAGTATTACATATGGGCTTGGTAAATCATTACTTGGCTATTTTATAGATGGTAAGAACACTAAGAAAGTTATTTCATTCTTACTTGTTTTAGCAGCACTTGCTGTTTTAATAATGGGCTTTACGCTTAGTTACTTTGGTTCTATTTTAGGACTATTCATTGTTTTATGGGGATTAAACGGTGTGTTCCAATCAGTTGGTGGTCCAGCTAGTTATTCGACAATCTCAAGATGGGCACCACGTTCGAAAAGAGGACGTTATCTTGGATTTTGGAATACTTCACATAATATCGGTGGTGCAATAGCCGGTGGACTTGCTTTATGGGGTGCACATACATTCTTTAATGGTAGTGTTGTTGGTATGTTTATCTTCCCTTCAGTCATTGCTTTAATTATAGGTATTGCAGGTTTATTCATTGGTAAAGATGATCCTGAAGAATTAGGTTGGAATCGTGCTGAAGAAATATGGGAAGAACCAATTGAGCAAGAAAATATTGATTCAGTTCATATGTCAAAATGGGAAATTTTCAAAACTTACATATTAAAAAATCCGGTTATTTGGATTTTATGTATTTCAAACGTATTTGTTTATATAGTACGTATAGGTATAGATAACTGGGCACCTTTATACGTATCTGAACATTTAGGATTCGGTCAATCTGACGCTATCAATACCATATTCTATTTTGAGATTGGTGCACTTGTTGCTAGTTTATTATGGGGATATGTTTCCGATTTACTAAAAGGACGTCGCGCTGTCGTAGCAGTTGGTTGTATGTTTATCATTACATTTGTAGTTATACTTTATACAAATGCTACAAGTGTTGCTATGGTTAATATCGCTTTATTTGCATTAGGTGCATTAATCTTTGGACCTCAACTATTGATTGGTGTTTCATTAACAGGATTTGTACCAAAACGAGCAATCAGTGTTGCTAACGGTATGACAGGATCATTCGCTTATTTATTCGGTGATTCAATGGCCAAAGTAGGACTAGCTGCTATTGCAGACCCTAAATCAAAAGGATTAAATGTATTTGGATACACACTTAGCGGTTGGACAGATGTCTTTATCGTCTTCTACTTCGCTTTATTCATTGGTATCATTTTATTATGTATCGTTGCATATTATGAAGAAAAGAAAATACGCTCATTAAATATTTAATATAAAAAAGGAATGGATTTTAACCCATTCCTTTTTATTTTTTCATATAATCACTTGGTGATACTTCTAAATATTTTTTGAATTGATAACTAAACACTTTATATTCTGAAAATCCTACCATGTCAGCTACTTCATAATGTTTATAATGGTGTTCTAGTAGATGAAGGGATTTAAATACTCTATATCTATTTAAGTAATCTAATATTGTAATACCTACTTCTTGTTTAAAAATCCTCATAAGATAGCTTTCACTTGCGTCAAATTGACTAAGCATTTCTTTCACTGATTGTTTATCATGATAATGTTTACGGATATATTGAATGATTTTATTTACATAATAGTCATCATAATCAACCTCTTTTAAAGGTTTGAACACTTCTATATCTACTTTTTCTTCTTGATCATCATACTTTTCATAAATCTTATTGAGTATTTGTTTTAATTCTTGTTGGTTAATAGGTTTAAGTAAATAATCTGTTACTTTATGTTGAATGCCTGCTTTCATATATTCGTAATCGTCATAACTAGATAAAATAATTTTCTCACAAGAAATGTCTTTAATGTTCTCTAGTAATTGTATGCCATTCATCTTAGGCATTCTAATATCAATAATCACAAGTAGTGGATGATTAAGATGAATTAATTCCAGTGCCTCTTCTCCGTCTTTTGCTAACAATACTTCATTGAAATTATAATCAGACCATTGTATAGAAGACTTCAAACCTTCTCTTATAATTCTCTCATCATCACAAATAATAACTGTATGCATAATACTCACCTACCTTTAGGAATTCTTAGAGCAATCATTGTGCCTTTATTTTCAATTGAATAAATTTTTATTTTTGATCTTAAACCATACTTCAAGATTAATTTATGATTTAAATGGTTTAATCCTAAATGTGTTGTTTCATAAACAGAAAGATTTAAATTTTCTCGCGTTAATCTTAGTTGTTCTTTTGACATGCCATCCCCATCATCTTTAACAATAATAAGAAGATGATGCGCGTTTTCTCTTATTCGAATATTAATTGTCAAATCATGTTCACGTTCATTATGTTTGATCGCATTTTCTATAAATGGAAATATACACATTTTATCGATTTTCATTTCTTTAATATCAGAAGGTACATCGATTAATAATTTTATTTTGTCGTCAAATCTTACATTTTGAATTGAGATATATTTCTTTATATATAGGAGTTCATCTTTAACAAGTACATTATCAGACTTAACTCTTAATGAATATCTCAGCATTTCTGATAGTTGTTGCAAAATTTCTTCCGCCTTGTTCGGAGAAGTACTTACAAGATATTGTATCGTTTGCATTGTATTGAATAAAAAATGCGGGTGAAATTGTCTTTCTATTTCTTTAAGTTGAATTTCTCTCAATGATTTTTCTGTATCTTCAATTGAATGAATTAATGCTTCATTGGATTCAAACAAATCATAAACATACTTATTAATTTCTTCTAGTTCACTCGTACGAGATAAAGGTTCATATGTTCCGAGCTTTCTTTCTTTAGCGTATTTAATTCGCTTAATAATTGATTCTATATCTCGCGTTTGAACTTGAGAAATTTTACTAGAAGAAATGTAACCAAATATAGTTAAAATGACGAATGTTAACAACATAATTGATAATAATTTAAAACCGTCATTCAATATTTCATGTATATCTTTTAATAAAACAATGTGTGCATTTAACTCAGGTAGATATTCACTTTTATAAACATAGCCAAATTTAGATAATGTGACTTTATAGTTTGACGGGATCTTTTCATAATTTGAATACAAGACATTATCATAACTATCTACTAATAATAAATGTTGATTATTTTTATAATGCAATTGATTCAAATAAGGTTGTTCTTCTATGTATATCGAAAGTTTATAATAACCATTGTTAAACTTTATATTTTGACTTTTTATGCGAAGTAAATTCGATAAATTTTTGTCTTCATAATTATTCGTCATTTTTATATCATGATTTTCTAATATATAAATCATGGTAGCATCTTTTATGTGAATCGAGTCATTAATGAGACGACGTATTTCTGTTTTATCATGATCATTCTTAGGATTTAAAGATTCAAATTTGTGTTTATCATTCTTAATGGCTTTTGTAACTTTTTGATTTAATGACGTGACAATATCTTTACTTTCAACTATATTATGCTTCAAACTATTTATTTCAATCATTCTGTATACGCCTAAAAATGTTGCAAATCCTATTAATATAATTAAAAATGCCGGTAGTATAGTAGTGATAAATAAAGATTTTCTAATCATACGTTGATAAGGTTTAGTTGGTATCATTGAATCAACTCCAAAAATTGCTTTCTTGATAAGTGACTAATGTCCTCATCTTTAATAACAGGTATTTCCCTGAACTTTGCTGCAACTTGCTTATTTTGATTAAAAACATCTTTTCTACCAGACTGAATTTTATACTCATCTGCTATTTTTTGTTGAACTTTTTTACTTTGTAAATAATTAATCAGTTTTTTACTTTTCGGATTAATATTTTCTTTTTTTACAAGTGCGATGCCGTCATGATTCAACATTGTACCTTCACTTGGATAAATCATTTTCAAAGGATAACCTTTATTAATATAAGCTTTAGCATCCGATTCATAACTTAAACCAGCATAATATTTACCTTTTGCTACTTCTTGAATAACTTTAGAAGATTTATCAACTTTATTTGCAGAAGCCATAAAATCTTTTACGTCATCAACATCATGGTTGATACTTTCAATAGCTTTCATATGCTGATATCCTGTCGTTGTTTCTAAAGGATTAGAATAGACCACTTTACCTTTCAATTCATCTGCATGTAAGTCTTTATAACCTCTAACTTTAATATTTCCTATTAAGTCTTCGTTCACAACAATCGTAGTTGGCATTAATATGAAATCTGATACATACGGAACTTTTTGTTTAGCATATTTCATATACTTCTGATTTTTCGATTCGTATACTTCAAAATCATCTGGATGTTCAATCATTTCTGACAAAACACCACCAACCACAATATCCCCTAGTTCATCTTCATCTGATTGATGTATTTCCCTTAATAATACTTGTGTAGAACCCTGCTTTAGTTCAACTTTAACATTTTCAGTTTGCTCAAAGTCATTTAATAAAGAACGTATTAATTCTCTAGGATACGGAGAATAAACAGTTATCGTTTCTTGATGATTGTTTAATTTCTCACAGCCAGAAACAATCAATAATAAGCAAACTAAAACAAAAAATTTTTTCATACTTTTTCTCCCGTTTATTGTTTTTCATTTACTACTCTTGAAATTATTTTATCATTTGGAATAAATTATCAATATGTTTTTTTACATATTACAAACAAAAAACACTAGGTTATTCTATTTGAACAACCTAGTGTTTAAAAGATTATATTTTTATAGTCTCTCCTACTCAGACAAATGCACCATTTTATCTGCACTGTCTGTGAATATGCCATCAACGCCCCAGTTTGCTAGTTGGTTTGCGCGAGCTGGTTTGTTTACGGTCCAAACGTTTAATTCATAACCCGCTTCTTTGACCATTCTTACTTTTGCTTTTGTGAGTTTGGCATCTTCTGTATTCACTATCTTCGCATTGCAATAGTCTAACAATGTTCTCCAGTCTTCTTTGAATCCTGTTGTATGGAAGATGACGGCTCTTTTATATTCTGGCATGATTTCTTCTGCTAGTTTAACGAGTACAACGTTAAAACTTGATATGAGTACTTCTTGATTTTGATTTAAGTTTGCTAGTTTTTCTTTAACTTGTTTTACCATACTTTTAGATAGGGCCAGTCCATTCGGTCCAGTGACGCCTTTTAATTCTACGTTTAAGTTCATGTTATATTCATTCGCTATTTCTATAACATCATCGAATGTTGGTAAGTGTTCATCTTTAAATTTCTCACCATACCATGATCCTGCTGATGCTTCTTTTAATTCTTCATAGTTTAATGCTGTTATTTCCCCGGACATACTTGTTGTACGGTCTAAATAGTCATCATGAATGATGATTAATTGTTCATCTTTTGTAATACCTACATCTAATTCTAGCCAATTTACGCCTTCTATTTCTGAAGCCGCTTTAAAAGATGCTATTGTATTTTCTGGAGCTTTACTAGGTAATCCTCTATGTCCATATATTGTTAACATATTACCTCTCCTTGCGTTTTTTATTTTTAATTTGTTAATTTTTTGATTCTTAGGGTATATATTTACAACAAACATCCGTAGAATCAGCATAACTGTATTATCACATTAATGGTCTGTTTATTGCCAACAAAATGTGTAACTTATTTTTAGGAGGGTATGGTTATGGCTAGTGAAACAATTACAATACATACGAAACAGGATATTATCGATTATGTGAACGAACGGAAGACGACAAAGCGTACGTCACTATTATTGATTATCGTATTAGGTACAATATTTTTAGATGCTTATGATTTAACAATATTAGGTACAGCGACTGATCAACTTACGCAAGAATTCAAACTTTCTCCAACTTACTTATCATTTATTATGACAGCAATGCCATTCGGTGCATTATTTGGTGCTGCGATTGGTGGATTTTACGCCTATAAATTAGGTCGTAAATTGATTCTATCTGTCTCACTTATCTCTTTAATCATCGGGGCGATTGGTGCCGCGTTATCACCTGCACCAGCTATTTTATTATGTTTCAGATTATTAATGGGCTTTGCGATTGGCATGGATAGCCCAGTTGCTTTTACATTTATAGCAGAAATCAGTAATAAAAAAGATAAGGGCCGTAACGTCAACTATTGGCAAGTTGTTTGGTATATCGCCGTTGTATCTTCGGCTCTTATCGTTATTTTATTATATTCTCTTGGAACTGGCGCTTGGTTATGGCGTTATTCTGTAGCTCTCGGTGCATTGTTCGCAACGATTATACTCGTATTAAGATTATTTTATTTAAGCGAAAGTCCATCATGGTCAATGAAAAATAAAACCTTAACAGAAGCGAGTAAAGAACTCGAGAAGAACTACAACATCAATGTGAATATCGAGCCCAATAAAGGTGAAAATGAATCATTTAGTAAAACAGAAGTTAAAAATCCTTTACGTACGTTATTTAATAAACGCTATCGAAAAAGAACAATATTAGCGACTTCCATTGCAACATTACAAGGTATGCAGTACTACGCAATCGGGCTGTATATTCCTTTAATCGCAATTTATATTATCGGAGAAAATAAAATCGAATCTCTATCAGGTACTGCACTCATTAATATCGCGGGTATCATTGGTGGTTTAACTGGTGCATTACTCACAACAAAATACGGCGCACGTAAGTTAACAATTGCTGGGTTTAGTATTGTCGGTACAGCCATGATTATTATAGGTTTATTTTATGGACAAACCTATACATGGTTAATCGCGTTAATGGTCGCATTCTTCCTATTTGGACATTCAGGTGGACCAGGAACTCAAGGGAA
Source organism: Mammaliicoccus sp. P-M59 (assembly GCF_022386135.1). Classification (NCBI taxonomy): domain Bacteria; kingdom Bacillati; phylum Bacillota; class Bacilli; order Caryophanales; family Staphylococcaceae; genus Mammaliicoccus; species Mammaliicoccus sp. P-M59. The sequence continues at coordinate 55,011 of NZ_JAJNJJ010000002.1, forward strand.
AGCAATTGCCGCCCTATCATACCCTACAATCCTACGAGGTAAAGGAACAGGCTTTGTAGAATCCGTAAGTAGATTTGGTAGTATGTTTGGTACATTTATTTTCCCAATTATATTAGCTAATTTAGGATTGAATAAGACAATGCTGCTATTAGCATTAGTACCTATAGTTGGACTTATCATTACAACTTATATTAAGTGGGAACCAGTCGGTAAAGATGTCGAATACGAAGATCAATATATAGAAAAAGTTTAATACAAAAAGCAAAAGCCTAGGACGTCTTGAGAGATGTCCTAGGCTTTGATACTTATAAAGTTCAATTTTTGCTATCTTGTGAGTTTACTGCACCTTTAACTCACATGTTTGGCTATCTCGTGAGTTTATTCCGCCTTTAACTCACATCTTTTGCGATCTCGTGAGTTTATTACTTCTTTAACTCACATCTTTCACGATCTTGTGAGTTTATTACCTCTTTAACTCACATGTTTGGCTATCTCGTGAGTTTATTACACCTTTAACTCACATCTTTCACAATCTTGTGAGTTTATTACCTCTTTAACTCACATGTTTGGCTATCTCGTGAGTTTACTCCACTTTTAACTCACATGTTTCACGATCTCGTGAGTTTACTACATCTTTAACTCACATCTTTTCAGCAATACAACTCATACTCAAAAAATACACCTAAAAATTTCAAAAGCCTAGGACGTCTTGTCCTAGGCTTCATTTATTATTCTTCTGTTTTATATGTTCTAATGTGATCTGCGATACTGTGTAAGTATACTTTTGAATATGGGTCTTGTCTAAGTTCGCGATCGAAGTCGAATTCTTGGTTATCAAATCTATTAAAGAATGTTTCGTATTCTTCTACAGATAATTGTTCTCTTGATGCAAGCATGTCTAGGTGTTTTTCTTTATCTAGTGCTTTATCATAACCTTCTACGATTGAACCACTAAATATTTCACCTACTGCGCCTGAACCATAACTAAATAGACATACTTTTTGTCCAGCTTGGAATGTATGGTTTTGTAATAAAGAGATTAAACTTAAATACAATGAACCTGTATAAATATTTCCTACGTCTCTATTCCATAATACAGAATCTTGATATGCATCCATTAATCTGTTTTTAATTGAATCTTCTACGTTTTCGTTTAAAATAGTCTTGAAGGCTTTTTCGCCCATTTTAGTAAATGGAACGTGGAAACAGAATGATTCAAAATCATTTACTTCATGACCTGTACGTTTAGCGTATTCATTCCAAACTGTGTTGAATGATTCAATGTATGCATCTTTAGATAAAGCACCATCTACGACAGGATATTTTTCAGAAGTTGGTCTCCAGAAATCATATACGTTATTAGTATATGCAACGCTATCGTCATTTAATTCTAAAATTCTAGGATTATGACTTAATAATAAAGCGACTGCTCCTGCACCTTGTGTAGGTTCGCCACCTGAATTTAATCCGTAACGTGCGATATCAGATGCGATTACAAGTACTTTCTTGTTTGGGTTGTTTGATAAGAAATCTTTAGCAAGTTGGATAGCTGCTGTAGCTGAGTAACATGCTTCTTTCATTTCGATACAACGTGCAAATGGTTGAATATTTAATTGGTTATGAATTTCTATTGATGCTGCTTTAGAATGATCAACGCCTGATTCAGTCGCTACGATCACCATGTCGATATCTTTTTTATCTTGTTCAGATAAAATATCTTGAGCTGCGTTAATACCCATTGATATAATATCTTGGCTCACTGGATTAACGGCCATTTTATTTTGTCCGATACCAATTTTAAATTTATTTGGATCTACTCCACGAGCATTTGCCAAATCTTCCATACTTACATAAAAACTTGGGATGTAAAAATCTAATTTATCAATACCTATTGCCATAATAATTTCCTCTCAATATGTTATTTTATATATTGAATGATATCAAACTACATTAAATATTGACAATTATTAATAAATAAATTTTTAAGGAGAACATTAAATATGAATAAAGTTGTAATCGTAAGTGCTCAAAGAACACCTGTAGGAAAATTCAGAGGAAGGTTGAGTAACTACTCTGCAGTAGAATTAGGGACTGCTGCTTTAAAATCTGCAATTAATAAAATTCAACTAGATCCTAAAGATATAGAAAATGTGATTTTCGGTAACGTTGTTCAAGCAGGTACGGGACAAAATGCTGCTAGACAAATTGCTGTAAATGCTGGTTTACCATACGAAACACCTGGTATGACAGTAAACGAAGTTTGTGGATCAGGACTTAAATCTATCATCTTAGGGAAACAACTTATTCAACTTGGTGAAGCAAATGTTGTTGCTGTTGGTGGCGTTGAAAGTATGACAAACACACCAGACCTTATTCTTAAAAAAGGCGACGCACCTGTTAAAAGTTTCATGCATGATGGTTTAACAGATGTCTTTCATAATATGGCGATGGGCTTAACTGCAGAAGCAATTGCAACTAAATATGATGTAACACGTGAAGAACAAGATGCGTTTGCTTTAAATTCACACTTAAAATCTGATAAAGCAACTAAAGCTGGTAAATTTAACGAAGAAATCGTTTCATTAGAAGATGTTAATGGTGAAACAATGACTTCAGATGAATTAATTAGACCAGAAAGTACAATGGAAGACCTTGCAACATTAAAAACAATTTTCAAAGAAGACGGTACAGTGACTGCGGGGAACGCTTCAGCATTAAGCGACGGTGGTTCTGCTTTAATTTTAATGAGTGAATCATATGCGAAAGAACACGGCTACACAATCTTAGCAACTGTCGGACAACACGCTGAAATCGGCTGTGATCCATTATACATGGGTTACGCACCTTTCTATGCTGTAGAGTCACTATTAAACAAGACTGAAAAATCAATTCAAGATATCGACTTAGTTGAGATGACAGAAGCATTCTCAGCACAAAGTATTCCTGTTAAAAAGAATCTGAACATTCCAGATGAGAAATTTAACATTTATGGTGGTGCGATTGCTTTAGGTCATCCACTAGGATCAACAGGCTCAAGATTAGTTACAACGCTTGCACATGCCCTAAAACAAGAAGATAAGCAAACAGGTATCGCGACTGCTTGTATCGGTGGTGGCTTAGGCATAGCATTAATGATAGAAAAAGGAGTAGGACTTTAATGAAACCTTTAACGAAAGATTTCAGACACTTATCACGACATGAAAAAATTCAACAATTAAAAGATCATGGTTGGATTAAAGAAGAATCTGAGCAAATATTACTCAATAATTCAGAAATAGATAAAGAACTTTTAGAGAATTTAATCGAAAATGTCATTGGTCAAGGTACCCTACCAGTAGGTGTCTTACCTGAAATTATAGTAGAAGATAAAGCATACGCTGTACCTATGATGGTTGAAGAGCCTTCAGTAGTCGCAGCAGCAAGTTTCGGTTCTAAACTTTTCAACAAATCTGGTGGTCTTAAAGTTGTTCAAAGTGACAATATTAAATTAGGTCAAATCGTATTTGATAATGTTACAGATACTGCTCAACTATCTAAAGATATTTTAAATTTAGAATCAGATATCCACCAAGTAGCCGATCAAGTCTACCCTTCTATCCTTAAAAGAGGTGGCGGTTACCGTAAAATCGAAACAGATGAATTCCCTGAAGAAGGCATGCTTTCTTTAAAAGTTCATATCGATACGCGTGATGCAATGGGTGCTAATATTATCAATACCATTCTTGAAGGTATTGCACATTATTTAGAAACGCAATTAAGTGATACAAACATACTAATGAGTATCCTTTCAAACTATTCAACAACATCTGTTATTCGCATTGAAGGTAAAATTGCCGTTTCAGATTTGGATAAAGGTGATGTAAGTGGTGCAGAAGTCGCACACCGTATGGAAAGAGCATCTGTATTAGCGCACATCGACCCATATAGAGCAGTCACACATAATAAAGGTGTTATGAATGGTATTAGCTCAGTTGTATTAGCTTCAGGTAATGATACAAGAAGTGTTGAAGCAGGTGCACATGCTTATGCAAGTAAAGACGGACAATATAGAAGTTTAACAACTTGGAAATATGATAGAGATAACCAATTCTTAATAGGTGCTATAGAATTACCATTAACACTTGGCATTATTGGCGGAAGCATAGACCTCTTACCAATATCTAAAGTTACGTTAGACTTGCTAGGCGTTAAAACAGCACAAGAATTAGCACACATTGTAGCAGCAGTCGGACTCGCACAGAACTTTTCAGCATGTCGTGCACTCGTATCAGAAGGTATACAGCAAGGTCATATGAACCTACACTATAAATCATTAGCAATTAAAATCGGTGCAAAAGGTAATGAAATCCAACTTATAACAGAAGCACTTAAAAATATGGATAAGCCAAACTTAGAAGCAGCACAAGGATTACTGTATGAGATGAGAAATAACTAGAAATTTGGTGAGATTGGGTGGATTTCGGTGGAGTTCGGTGCGCTAACGATCTTGTTTCACTTTCTTGAACGTTAGAATTTCTAACGACCTTGTTTTTGAGTCTTGATCGTTAGACATCTCATTTAGTGTAAAATCACTATATTTCACCTATGATTCAGTCCGCTAACGATCTTGTTTCACTTTCTTGATCGTTAGAATTTCTAACGATCTTGTTTTTGAGTCTTGATCGTTAGATATCTCATTTAGTGTAAAATCACTATATTTCACCTATGATTCAGTCCGCTAACGATCTTGTTTCACTTTCTTGAACGTTAGAATTTCTAACGATCTTGTTTTTGAGTCTTGATCGTTAGCGCCACAATAAAATCATAAAAGAGCCTAGAACAGCAATGTACATCGTTGTTCTAGGCTCTTTCTTTGTTTATCCCGAATACCCATTTGACATCTTCTTACAATACGCATTAAGATAGTGAAGTTGATTAAAAAAATAGGAGAAATTTATCATCATGAAAAACAAACTGACTTTTAAAGAAAATATATATATTGGATCCTTACTTTTTGGCTTATTTTTTGGAGCGGGTAATTTAATCTTCCCTATTCATTTAGGTCAATTGGCGGGATCGAATGTTTTAACGGCCAATATTGGTTTCTTAATTACTGCGATTGGTTTACCGTTCTTAGGTATTATCGCAATTGGTATTTCTAAAACGAATGGAATTTTCGAGGTAACGACACGTGTGAATCGCAAATACGCTTATATCTTCACAATATTACTTTATCTTGTAATCGGACCGTTCTATGCGTTACCTAGACTTGCGACGACATCGTTTGAAATTGCATTTACACCGTTTATTTCAGATTCATCTGTCACATTATATTTATCGATATTTAGTATTTTATTCTTCTTAGTTGCTTGGTTTTTCTCAAAAAAACCTTCAAAAATTCTAGAATATATCGGTAAATTTTTAAATCCTGTATTTTTAGTCCTTTTAGGCTTATTGATTTTATTAGCGTTTATTAATCCAATTGGACAAGTATCAAATGCTAATATTAATCCTGATTATGAAAATAGCGCGTTATTAAAAGGGTTCATTGATGGTTATAATACGTTAGATGCTTTAGCTGCACTGGCATTCGGTATTATCATCGTATCCACTATTAAAAAGTTAGGTATTACAAACCCAAATCATATTGCGAAAGAAACGTTTAAATCTGGTACGATTAGCATTATTTTAATGGGTATTATTTATAGTTTATTAGCATTTATGGGTACGATGAGTTTAGGTCATTTCAAAGCGAGTGAAAATGGTGGCATAGCTTTAGCTCAAATCGCACGATATTATTTAGGTGATTACGGCATCATATTACTATCTCTAATCATTATCGTAGCTTGTTTAAAGACTGCTATAGGCTTAATCACAGCCTTTTCAGAAACATTCACTGAGCTATTTCCAAAGCAAAATTATTTAATGTTTGCAACAGTTGTAAGTATTATTTCATGTATATTTGCTAATGTTGGTTTAACAAAAATTATTGAATACTCTACTCCAGTATTAATGTTTTTATATCCATTAGCGATTACAATTATTTTGCTAACATTATTCAGTTCATTCTTTAATCATTCAAAAATTGTTTATCAATTTACGACATACTTTACAATGATTGCTTCATTTGTTGATGGTATTAAAGCAAGTCCTGAATTCATCGCAAATACAAGTTTTGCACATGCAGTTATCACTTTTGGCGAAAAATTCTTACCGTTCTTCACGATTGGAATGGGTTGGGTATTACCAGCCGTTGTCGGATTTATTATAGGTTTCATCGTATATCAATTTAAGAAATCATCATACAAAACAGCATAATATAAATAAAAGCAAGTTACCTCGTTTATGAGATAACTTGCTTTTTTATTTAAATATTTATTTGTTATAAGGTTGTCTGCCCATTACGTATTTAAAAATTTGAAATTCTCTTAATAAAATTCCAATCCCGAGACAACATCCCACAATAAACAGTAAAGATATTGGAATAAAGATGAATGTTTGTTCTTCAAATATACTTGTATATTGGAACATATATTCCAATATAATAGGATGTAGTAAATAAACAAAAAATGAATATCTACTAATCAATTCAACAGAACTAAACATAAATTCATCAAACTGTGTGCTAAAGTTAATTAAAATTAAAAATGCAAAAGTAATATATAATAAAATACGATAGTCCATACTACTAACCATCCAATAATCATGTTCTCCTACAAACACAAAGGCTATGTATGCAACGATAGCTAAAAATACAATTAAAGCGATGTATTTCGATACGAAAGCTTTAATAGCTTGATAATTATGACCTACGTAAGAACCTAAAAAGTAATAAAATAACCAACCAATTATAAATGTTTCAGGACTAAATGGATAATAGTGACTTATAAATTCTCTAACAGGTTCAACATTTTGGTAGCTATACAAATAGATTGTATTGATCATAAACGAAATGATAAGGCTCCATTTTGAAAAAAGTATTTTTGCGTTTATTCGATAGATAATCCAATTTAGTAAGAAGAACTGAATAATGATTACAATAAAATAGCCATACCAATTACCTTGAATAACATTTTCTGTGTATTGCGTTAGGAATGAATCGTTTAATTTAAGTGATTCAGAATAGCTATAGAATGCACCCATAATTAAGTAAGGTAATAATATATATTTTAGTCGTGTTCTTAAATAGCCTGTTTTTAATTTATCATTATAATTGAGTGTCGTTAATAGTTGAGACAATATAATAAATGAAGGTGTCCCGATAATTAAGATCATTCTGATCCAATATAAGACTTGTAATTGCAGTTCATCAGGTTCATTTGTGTTTGTAAACTCGGTAAAAACATGTGTTAGTACAATTAATAAACATAAAAATGTTCTTAAATATATAAATTCAATATATCTTCCTTTACTCATGATTAAATCCTTCCCATTTCTTAACAAGCTTTTTAAAAGCGTCATCACTTACCATAACTCTTGGAATGTAAAAATTATCACTATCTGGAACAACTGCTTTTTCTTCCAATGTAAATCCATACTTGATTGATGTATCGTGATCAAGTTGTTTAATTAATTTATCGTTTGCTTGACCGTACGGATATGCGATCGCTTGTTCATTTCCATCTAGTTCATCTTTAATATAGTTCGTACTTTTATCGATATCCTGTTTAATGTTCCCCTTTTCAGCATATGCTACAAATTTTGATTTTTCTTTTTTCATAGTATGCATATCATGTGTATGCGAAGCAAAATCCCATAGACCACTATTCTTCATTTCGAGTAATTCTTTTTTAGGAGACATACGAATATTATGAAAATCAGGGTCACCTACATGATCTGTTATTACAAACCCAGTTCCTTGGACATCGTATTTTTTCATAATTGGAAAGGCATTTTCATAAATACTTTGATCCATATCATCAAAATTTAACCACACGCAATTTTTAGGGAACTTACCTTTTTCTTTGTAATGAATGAATTCATCTAAAGATAAAAATTGAGCATTCTTTTCTTTTAACCATTTAATATGAGATTCGAATTGCGTGTCAGTGACACTATAAATTTTCAATTCTTTACTATTTGAGAATGCTGATAATAATTTATCTATCCATGTGTCTTCTCGTACGCGGTGATAGTTTAATGCGAGACATCCATTTTTCTCGCCACCAAGTGTTTTTTGTTTCTTAGCAAGTACTGATTGATCACTAGAAATGAACATGAATAATATCAAAGCTATCATCATCGACCACTTAAGACTCATCTTAATAATTCTCATGTGGTACAGCTCTCTTTCTTCTAACGTTGAATAGAAACGTAATCATCAAATATACTGCAATGATGATTGACCCAATCACAAAATAATTAAAAATCGAGACAATGTCACCTTTCTCAAGATTCAATATTACTCTTACAATTTGTATAAAATGATTGTCTATCGGTAATAACGAACCTACCATTACAAATAATACTGTTATGCAATATAGCCATAATATTGATGATGCTATAAATACGATTGACTCTCTAAAAATATTTAAATTTGATTCTACTCTTTTATGTTCCCTCTGTCTGGACTTGTCCATGTAGCAAACGCTCCTTTTTTTCTTTTAAGTGCTTTTGGAAATGCAACTACGACAACGATTGCATTGATTAACCAATAAAAAGTTGGATACCAACTTAAAAATATGAGAAATAAATTATTTTTTCTTTCATATCTACTATCAATCAATAAAGAAATAGTAAATTGAATGATGTTAATAAACGTCAGTAAGAATGCTGATATTAAGAAGATATTTAATTGATAATTATAGAAGTAGTAATCCAAGAAGTTTAATCGAAGTAGTGTGTAACATAAGATAACAACTATGCCATATACCCATATTACAGAAAGAATTTGTTCAATAAATAACAACCATAATGAAACGTTTCTTACTTTAAACATGTTCTTAAAATCTCTTAAAATCACTTCATGTCCACCTTGGGACCATCTTACCCTTTGTTTCCATAACCCCTTAAATGTTTCAGGCACAAGCATCCAACATAATGCTCTCGGTTCATATTTTATTTTGTATCCTGATAAATGAAACTTCCATGACACTGCAATATCTTCAGTAATCATGTCCGTATCCCAATATTGATTCTTCTCTAGTGCTTGTTTATTAAATAACGTAAACACACCAGATATCGTATTAACAAATCCGTTAATCGTTTGTGCTCTCTTTATACTGCCTATCATGCTTGCATATTCGATTGTTTGAATTTTCCCTAGTAAAGTAGATTTATTTCTAATACGTGGGTTCCCTGTTACTGCTCCGATTGTTGGATCATCAACCAAACTTTCCACCATATAATACGGTGCATCATCGTCGATAATCGTATCTGCATCCACACACATCAAATATGGGTATTGAGCATATTGAGCTGCAATATTTAACGCATTTGCTTTACCCCTATTTTCCTCTAAATTAATAAACTTAATTTTGTACACTTGTTTAAGTCTTAATAATTCTGCCTTTGTATTATCCGAGCTCCCATCATTAACAGCAATAATTTCTTTGATCGGATATGAGAGGTCATTTAAATTCTTAATCGTTTCTGCAATGGTACTCGCTTCGTTGTAACAAGCGATAATAAATGAAATCCCTTCTTGTGGTTGATAGTTAATATGCTTAGCTTTCAATTTTCTTTCGATAAAAACGTAGTAAATCAAAGTCCCGATTATCCAAAAAATCGACATAGCAATTGGATAAACGATAAAAAATAACAATAAAAGTTCCATAATCCCTCTCCCTAACGAACGGTAGTTTGTAAAAATAGTATATCATTTTCAGAGAAAAAGGCAATGCGTAATTTATTGTGTGAAATGTAAACGTTTTTACGAGTGATTTTTAGTGTATTTTCCTGTATAGTTATTCATAGGAAGTAAAGGAGGCAAATGAAGTGAATAATACATCTGAGAAACTCATTCAAATAAGTATGAGAACCTTTTCTGAAATGGGCTATTATGGAACATCACTAAATAATATTGCCAATGAATTAGGTATTAAAAAAGCAAGTTTATATAACTATTTCAAAAGTAAAGATGAATTGTATGAACAATGTATTGAAAGATGTATGAATAAAGGTATGAAATTAATCAAAAGTATTGATACACAACCTCATAATGCTCATGAAGAACTCACAAAGTTTTTTCAAGAATATATTTATGATTCAGAGTACTTAGTAAAATTCTACATTCAATTATCATTTGCACCATCCAACTTTACAGAGATGATTTTAGAGCATAATAAAGAACTTGCAGTCGTATTTAACAGTAAATTAGTAGATATCCATAAAAATAGTGAATTCAATATAAATCGTGAAGATTTTATTCTATTTATTAATATGTTTGTATACGGATGGCTTTATAGAAAATCATTTGTACAAAATAACGTTACACCTGAGAATATCATTAAAGAATTTGATCAACATATTAAAATATTAATGAATCAGTCCAATGCTGATAATTCATAAAAACTTATAATAACGCGCCATATCAATTAGGATATGGTGTGTTTTTTTTATTGGTTAATCATTTACAAAAAGTTCCGCAAAACCAAAAAACACATTAACTTTAATTGATTTTCAAAACCATTCTTTTTGTGTATAATTTGTTTCAGAAAGTAAACAAATTAATTATTATTTTGTATTTCCAATAATTAAATTACTTTTTTTGTTATTATTTTATATTTTCTGGGTATTACATATATAGCTATACTAGAGAAAGAGGTAGAACCATGGTTAACAACAACGGGAAAGGCTATTATGAAGATATTAGTGATGATTTGTTATATGTTTCACAGTCTATTAGCCAAAAAATCTCATCTGAAGAGTTTAATTTATCAGATGAGAAAGAAATTATTAAAGGCATCCTAGAAAAGTTGGAAGCTCAATCTTCAGAATAATTCGCTATATACCGTCATAACGACTGCTCAGACAATCAAGGCAATCGTTATGATTTTATTTTTTATACAGACATATTTTAAGCGGGTACTCTATTGAGTAATCCCGCTTAAAATATATGCTTAATTGTATTTTTCCTACTAGGTGTATTCCCTATTTCTCCGTATATCTCGGGTTATCTTTATTAAGTGCCCAATTACCTGTTGTTAAATATGAGGCATAAGCAGACCAGCAAACATACGGGATTAATAATAATCCTGCTGTCTTATTCACTTTATAAAATTGAACAGTTGTTAATATGACTGCGCTCAATAATACATAACTTTCAATCAGCGCTGTGCCTCTTAATTTATATTTGAAATACAGTATTGACCATAAGTAATTTAAACCTAATTGACTATAATAAGCTGTCTGTGTTGATTTAGCTGCGCGTTCTTTCGTTATAATCGAATGTGCGATACCCATGCTTAAATATAATATCGGCCATACAATTGGGAATATATAACCCGGTGGTGAAAATGGTGGTTTTTTATTTTTAGAATAATCTTTACGTGCATTTTGAACAGCATATTTACCGATTAGTCTACCACCAACTAACGGTGCTGAAATGATACCAACGTATTTTAATATTTTACTTATTTTCATACAGAACCACCTTTTCAAAAGTTTGATGTCTAGTATATATACCCGAAATTGTCTATCATTAAAATAAGAACTTTTTTAAAAGGAGCAATACAAATGAAAATATTAATTTTAGGTGCTACAGGCAGAGTTGGACAAGAAGTATTAACACATGCACTATCGGACGGTCATGACGTAACCGTACTCGTTCGTGATAAAAATAAATTAAATGTCGATCATCAATCTGTGAGACTAATCGAAGGAAATGTATTAAATCCAAATGATATTCAAAAAGCAGCTGAAGGTAATGACATTAGTGTAAGTGCATTAAGTACAGATGGCTCCACTACATTATCAGAAGCTATGCCATTAATTATAGATACAATGTCACAACAAGGCATTAAACGCATCATTACAGTAGGTACTGCTGGTATATTACAAAGCCGAACTGACAAGAATTTATTGCGCTATCAATCAAACGAATCAAAAAGACGAACAACCCGCGCAGCAGAAGAACATCATAAAGTTTATACAATACTTAAAGATTCAGATTTAGATTGGACAATCGTATGTCCAACCTATTTACCAGATGGCGAAAGAATCGGACAATACAGAGTCGAACGAAACTACTTACCAGAGAATGCTGTAAAAATATCTGTCCCAGACACAGCAGACTTCGTTTACAATCAAATATCGTCTGACGAATATATCCAATCACGCGTTGGAATAGGATATTGAAATAGAGTGTAAAAATGCCCCCAAATGTTGCTAGATATCCTCGTCTTGCAATATTCGGAGGTTCTATGTTGCTAGTCATGCCCGTCTTGCAATATTCGGGGCTTCTATGTTGCTAGTCAGTCGTGTCTTGCAATATTCGCAGCTCCTATGTTGCTAGTCATGCTCGTCTTGCAATATTCGCAGCTCCTATGTTGCTAGTCGTGCCCGTCTTGCAATATTCACAGCTTCTATGTTGCTAGTCATACGCGTCTTGCAATATTCACGGCTTCTATGTTGCTAGACATCCTCGTCTTGCAATATTCGCGCCTTCTATGTTGCTAGACATCCTCGTCTTGCAATATTCGGGCCTCCTATGTTGCTAGTCATACGCGTCTTGCAATATTCGGGGGTTCTATGTTGCTAGTCATACCTTTCTTTCACACCTCTCCTACCTTCATTCACAAATTTGTAAAATATTTCTAAAATAATTGAGAATAATAATCATTTCGTATTGCGCTAGCATGGAAATTTTTGTATATTATGGGTATCATCCAAGAAAGGAAGTTTTACATGAATAAAAACTTTATCAACTTTAGAACGGGATTAGTAAAGTTACCTGTTATTATCGCAGGTGTATTTTTCTTATCTCATCCAACTGTCACTCATGCCAGCGAGAACAATGCATCAACTGAGTCAAACGCAGCTGTAGCTCATGAAGAAACACATACTTCAAATGAATCAAATAATATAGAGAATAAAGACAATTCAACAAATACAAATGAAGCGACAAATTCAGTTGAAGCAAACAAAGAAACAGATAGTAATGCTGCTAACGAAGCTAATAGTGAGCCAACAGCATCACCTTCTGAGCATAATGTAACTGAAAATACTACAAGTAATACAACATCAAGTACTAAAGAAGATACAACTCAACCTGCACCTACTTCAACAGAAAATAATGCAACAGCACAACCTACTCCGACAGCACTTACTGCCGAAGAAGAAAAAGAAGATGCATATTTCACAGATCCTAATTTCCGATATGATACTTCAAAAGACCCTCACTTTGATGAGGATGGTGCTTTAATTGATACTCGTAGAAAATTAGAAAACTATGAGGTCCGTAACAGAACTGCTTATATTTATGTGGAAAATGGTAATTATAAAGGTCAAATCGAAAACTTAAAACATGCTAATGGTACTGGATTAGTTATTGGAGAAAATTATATCCTAACAGCAGGTCATGTTATTTATAGTAATAATTACCCAAGAGGATATTTAACTGGTGGGTATGTTTCACCAGGTAGACATGGTGAATTTGAAAAGTTTGGTCGCTACAAAATTAAAGCAATGCATGTTATGCCACAATACATTGAATCTCCATTGCAACGTTATGATATCGGAATTATTGAAGTAGAACCACATAATGATATGCCAGAATCTATAAGTGAAATAAACCCTTATAACATTAAACCATTTAAGAAAGAAATGCTTGGTAAAAAGATAGAATCACAAGGTTATCCAGTTGATTTAAATGAAGAATCAATAGACCAATATTGGGTTGATGGTACTATCATTCAAAAACAACCTAAAGGAACAGTTGAATTATCGATGTACGGATATTCTGGACAATCTGGAAGTCCTATTATTCTTGAAGGTACTGACGATGTTATTGGTGTATTTAGTTATGATACAACAGGCAATGAATATGGAACTTTAATGACTCCTATAACACATGAAATTTATAACTGGATACAGTCTATTATTAATAAAGACGGTAAAGTAGAAGATCCAACTCAACCAGCTGAGCAACCTAAAGCGGATGAACCTACTAAACCGGCTGAGCAACCTAAAGTAGACGAACCTGCTAAACCGGCTGAGCAACCTAAAGCGGATGAACCTACTAAGCCAGCTGAGCAACCTAAAGCGGATGAACCTACTAAACCGGCTGAGCAACCTAAAGTAGACGAGCCTACTAAACCGGCGGAACAACCTAAAGTAGACGACACTACTAAACCGGCGGAACAACCTAAAGTAGATGAGCCTACTCAACCTGCTGAGCAACCTAAAGTAGACGAGCCTACTAAATCGGCGGAACAACCTAAAGTAGACGAACCTGCTAAGCCAGCTGAACAACCTAAAGTAGACGACACTAAACAAGCAGTAAAAGCTACTCAAATAAATAATACTGAAAAGAAAGTAACTGCTACTCAAGTATCTACATCTCATGCTCAGAACAAAACTCAATCAAATGCTAAGCATGATAAGAAACAATTACCAAATACAGGTGAAAATGAAGTGATAACTACAACATTATTCGGTACATTATTCGCAGTATTAGGTAGTTTATTATTCTTCAGAAAACGTAAAACTGATAAATAATAAAATATCCCCTAAGAGATGTTTCATATGAAACATCTCTTTTTATGCTTTCACACTTTTTGAAGGAATCGTCGCCCAACATATAAGCAATAATATAAATACAATTGCTGGGACTAGAAACCCAATGTGAAATGCCATTATATGATTGTGTATAGATATTGTTGCGACGACTGTAGCGATCAATGCGGAACCGAAGCTAGATCCAATATTTTCTACAATATTAATCGTAATACCTGCTTGTGGTAATTGTTCGTCTTTTAAATCTGCATAAGTATTTGTCGTAAATGGTAGTAGTATCCCACCAACACTTATACCTCGTAATAAAAGTAGCATACTCAATATAATGATTGATGTGTTGCCGTCTACAAATACAAATGGTATTGAAGCAACAATCGATAATATTAAACTTACCAATATCACTTTTTTAGCACCATAATGATCTGTTAATTTACCAATCAAAGGTCTCGCTAATAACATACCAATTCCTTGAGGCATTAATGCAATAGCCGCTTCAATCGTATTAAAACCTTTAAAATTCTGAAAGAACAGTGGGAAAATAATCATCGGTCCCATAATCGCTAAATTGGCTAGAAATAAGCCGCTACTTGAAGCTGCATAGTTACGATTTTTAAACAAATTAGTTGGTAATACGGTTTGATAATCCTGAACTCGATTGTATATCAAATAAATCATGATAAGTATAATACTCGCCAATAGCACGAGCACAGTTTCAATATTTGTAAATGAAGCTGTTTCAGTAGCATGTGTAATGCCGTAAATTAACGTAATACTGATTAAAGATAAATTAATTATGCCAAACCAATCTAGTTTCTTACCTTTATTAAAAGGTTCATATGATGGTAATCGTTTAATCATAACTGGTGTGATAATGATCATGACAATGATATTCAAATAAAATATCCATTGCCATGAGACATAATGAATAATAAACCCACCAACTACTGGACCTAATATAGGACCAAGTATCATAGGAATACTTACAATAGCCATAACTCTACCAATTTTATCTTGGCCGGTTGTCTTAACAAGCAGTGTAGCCATCAGCGTTGAAATGATACCTGCACTAAATCCTTGAATGAGTCTAAATAGAATAAAGCAAAAGATATTTGGACTTAATCCAGTTAATACTGAAATGATTCCAAACGTAACGACAGCACTAATATATACTCGTTTACCATCAAAATGGTCCATTAACCAACCAGAAAACGGCACAGCAACTGCCATAGCAAGAATATATCCCGTAACACCCCATTGAATAAAATTAAGGGATGTATCAAAGTATTTTGTTAAATCATCAATCGCAATATTAATCATTGTTGAATCGAGCATGGGCATAATAGCACCTAAAGCAATGGCCCATGCCGCTATCATTGTGCTTTTAGGAATGCGTTCTAATTGTTGAGAAGACATAAATTAACTCCTTTATATTTTGTTTCCACAGAAACATTATAAGAGTGTTTTGTTTCCTAGTCAACAAAAATGATATAAGCAGAAATTTTGTTAGAGACAGAATCCCGAATAATGTCCCTTAGAGATGCCATTCAAAAAAGCTGAGACATGGATGTCTCAGCTTTTATCTACATTCTATTCAAGCTTTTTCTTTCTCAATGACTTGATCTAAGTAGTCACTATATTTATCAAAAAATCGATTCAATGTTTCAAATTCTTCTTCTGTTATATCATCAAAGAATGGTTTGTCTCTTTCTAAAAATTGATCATGCAATGCTAAATGACTGTTATATATTCGGTTTCCTTCTGCTGTTAACTCAAAGTATATTTCTTTTTTATTGTCATCTTTTTGATATACCGTAATCGCATTTTTCTTAATGAGTTTTTTCGTTAATTTACTTATTGCGCCTCGTGTCATAAATAAGTCATCTGATATTTTTTTAACATTTGGATTTTCTATATTATGGATAGCTTCTATACAATGAACTTCTGAGGACGTATATCCAGATAAAGCTTTTTCCATTTTAGGTTTATTTAGCCAGACAATTCTATTTTGTACATGACCCATTTTTTGCATTAAAGACTTTACTTTATTCATCGCTAAATCCCCTTATATTCAATCTCATATATGATAATTCACTTTACACATACTTTTCTTCATAGTAACAGAAATGATAAAAAATCAATAGTTCATTCAATTGTCTTTATCATATTCTAATCTTTTTAGACTAACTAAAGTATTAAAATAATAATTTTATATAATTTATCGTGATTTTTTATTATTATGTTCTATCATTGACAAACCGTTCAAACCTCCTATAATTGAGAATGATTCTCACTATATAAATTATTTGAAAAGGAAGTTGATCTTTTTGGAAATCGTATATAACGAACAGATACAAGAAATACGTCAATATTTTCAAGATTTTTCTGAAGAAGAAATAACTACTTTATACGAGAAAGCATACCGTGAAATCACACGACGTATTGATCAATTATCAAATTTTGAAGATATTGATCAAGATGTCATTTATGATGATGAACGCTTAGTACACGAAATTCAAGACTCTATTCGTAATCTCACTTTGAGCTATATTCAATTCGAACGTGATCATCAACAATATGGTCACCGTTATCAAAATATTTTTGAGTTTGTTGAACAAGAGAATATATCGGATGTCTTTTTTGAACAAAGTGTTACTGAGGGACATCCTTTTCATCCCATGACTAAGACAAAATTAGGATTCTCTATTGATGATGTTATTAAGTTTTCACCAGAATTTAGACAAACGGTGAATGTCATTCCTCTATTGTGCAATAAAGATTTTATAGATGAAATTAATATCTATCAATCACCTGCATTAGAAACTTTTAAAGAGAAAGTTGATACATATTGTAAAGCACATGGCATTAAATTTGAAAACTATGCATTACTGTTTATTCATGAATGGCAATTGAAACATTTTCTGTTACCACAGTTTGAAACATGTTTCGAACAACAGTTCATGATTCCGTTATTCGATTTAGCAGTTGAAAGTAATCCATTATTATCTTTTAGAACTTTAGAAGCACAAGAATTAAATTGCATCGTTAAGACTGCTGTCAATGCACAAGCGACAAGTGCAGTAAGAAATGTGTCACCCGCTTCTATACGTAACGGTATTATTCTCAGTGATGTTGTGGAAGGCATTTATCGTTCAAATGGTTATGATAATAGCTATATTCAAAAAGATTTAGCAGGCAGTTATTTAAACATCAATCAGGCACACGCTAATAAATGTAGCTTTATGTTAAGAAGTCGTATACCTGAACAGAAAGGTGCTCACCAATTAGTAAGTGGCAGTCTGATTACTGATAGCTTTGTTTCAAGAAAACCTATACTCATTGAATGTATTGAAACAATTATGCAAACACAAGACATGTCATTTGATTCTGCAACTCAATTATTCTTAACAGAGTATACACATAATTTATTAGAAGCTACTTATAGATTATTGCTTGAAGAAGGTATTAGTTTAGAAGCACATATGCAAAATAGCACTGTCATTATTAAAGACGGCATGCCTATCTCTATTTATATAAGAGACTTTGGTGGCGTGAGATTATACGAAAGAAATATAGATATCGATGATTCAACAGGTTTGATTACTGACTCATTTGAAGATTTGTTATCTGTATTCTCTCATGCAGTCTTATACAATCATCTGTTCCAGCTTATACAAGTGTTGGCTACTTATGGCTATGACAGCACAAAAGGTTATCAAATCATTCGAAATATGATAGCCGATCATCACGTTCATAGTGCACCTGACATCAATATTTTAAAACAACCAACCTTTAACATTAAATCATTGTTAAAAATGAGAATCTTCGCTGAAGGTTACGATTATCAATATACAAATATCAATAACCCGTTATATATGGAGGCCAAATAAAATGAGTTGGACTAAAGAGGTATATCAACATACAGATAAATATGAACATCACTATATCGAGCAATGTATTCAAGACAGTATTCAAACAACATTTAAGAAATTATTAACATGCTTATATGAAGAAGTAACACCTCCTATACATCATGTAGAATCCATTAAAACAATCACTACTTTATATATTACCGATTCTATATTTATCACTTATGATAAAGCGAACCATCGCGTACAAATTACAGATGATACAACAACTCGCTTTGTTCAAGATCCACTTGAATTAATAGATTGGCTTAATCATTTTAGCGATGAACATCACGATTACCACAAATTGCGTGTTGAAATTGAAAATCATCTCATCAACCAAGCCATTAGCTTTATTCATTGTTCTTATACATCTAAAAGTGACCACCCATTATTACATAGTGAGCAATATGTGATTACAGGACATAACATTCATCCATGCGCTAAGACAAAGTTAGGATTGTCTTTCAAAGAAGTTATGCAATATTCACCTGAATATAATCATGCATTCAAATTAAACTGGTTATTCGTGAAAAAAGGCTTTCTCTATAATAATTTAGAAGCTTCTGAGATAAAAACATTTGCTAACTTTAGTGGTTATTTAGGAGAAATTCCTGAAGATTATGATTTGATACCCGTTCATCCGTTTCAATTCGAACATGTTATACCACAAGTTTATGCAGAAGAGATTCAATCTCAAAATATTATACCGCTTCAACATACTGGTGGACTCGTAAAAAGTACTTCATCATTTAGAACCGTTTGTCCTTTAGATACGATAACACCGATTATCAAATTGCCCGTCAATTCACAAATGACGTCAACAATACGTTCTATTAGTAACAACAGTATTATTAACTCTAAAAATATTGGTGAATATTTCAAATATATTTATAAGACTGACGACCGTCTTAATGAAATCAGCTTACCTGTTTTAGAATATGGCGGAATGACTTACATTCATGACGAAGTAGATAAACAGCGTAACCTGTCATTCATATTGCGAGAAAATAATACACAATATATACCTGCTCATGCATCACTTTATACAGCGACATGTTTGTTTGAGTTAAATGAACATCACCAAAAAATTTACGTCGATATGATTGAAACAGCTCGAGCAACAGCAACGCCGATTGCTTGGTTTGACCAATATGTTTCATTACTCGTTGAAACCGTGTTAACACTTATGACGAAATACGGTGTCGGCTTAGAAGCACATCTACAAAATATGTCATTTGAATTTATGAACGGTATGCCTACACGACTGCACGTACGTGACTTTGGCGGATTACGAATTGATGCTTCTCGCGTTCCTGAATGGTTAGAACTTAGCAACGCTTTAACAAATGCAACGACTGAAGGTATGTATGAGAAAGTACAAAACACATTAATGAGTAATCACCTCAATACACTTGTGCATCATTTTAGCGAAGATTATGCATATGATCCAAACATGCTATGGCTACGTATTAACCGTACATTTAAAGCCGTATTCGAAAATTTATTATCACAAGACATTCAACATACAGAAGCAGATATTAAAGCCTTTTACAAAGAGACTATAAACGAGAAAGCGTTATTAACGATGCGCGTATCTAATAAAGATCAAGATATTTATATCCAAAAAGCCAACCCACTTCTCATTAATGATGAAGTTAAAGTTTAATCCTTATCATCGTTTTGTCAGTTCTCAGTTTAT
Organism: Mammaliicoccus sp. P-M59; assembly: GCF_022386135.1. NCBI lineage: Bacteria > Bacillati > Bacillota > Bacilli > Caryophanales > Staphylococcaceae > Mammaliicoccus > Mammaliicoccus sp. P-M59. The sequence goes on from NZ_JAJNJJ010000002.1 coordinate 75,273, forward strand.
AGCTCGAACAATCGATTGGGTAGATATCATCGCATTAAATTGGATAACGTTACAAATGACCGGCAGTGCTGTTTACATTGCATATATTAATTTTGCGCGTTTAATGCCACAGTTAGCATTTGCTTTTATAATCGGTAAAATCATCGATACAGTTAGCTCTACTAAACTCATGTACATCATCCATTGTGCGAATATGTTATTCACAGTATGTGTCGTCTATGCTTTTTGGCAAAAATGGAATATCTACCTCATCCTTTCAATTATTATGGTGCGTTCATTTTTCCAAGCAATCGATACAATTCAAAGAAATGCACTTATACAAAGTTTTGTAACACCAGACAAGCTACATAAAGCAATCAGTTTAAATGCTTTAATCTTAAATATAGCTAGATTAACTGGTCCATTTATAGGTGGGATATTATTAGCTCAACTGAATTCTAATATTGTATTATCCCTACCTATTATTGGGAGTTTGATGGTTATATTATTTAACCAAACTTTGCCAGAGGTCCATCACGAGAAGAAGACACGTCATAAAATATGGTCGTACTTAAGACAACAACCTGTTATTGTCATGCTCATGTTGTCTAGTGTCTTATCAATGCTTTTTGGATTTTCGTATACGATAATTCTGCCAAGCATTGTAGATGAACAATTTGGCAGCCGTACGATGATTTATTCACTCTTTACTGCCATGATTGCTGCTGGTTCTATTATGATTTTAGTCATGTTTATGCGCACTAAAAATATGAACACGATGAAAAGTTTGAAACGATGGGCAATGATATTTACGTTAACCATCATATTATTAATGTTTATTCATGATACATATTTATATGCAGCTGTCTTATTAATAATGGGATTGGCATCACAAGCGTTTAGAACGACCAATCGAATACTTGTTCAACAGCTTGTTGAAGCTAAATATAGAGGGTCTGTATTATCCATTTCAATGATGGACAAAGGTTTCATTCCACTTGGTGGTATATTACTAAGCTTTATCTTTGAACAGTTCAATTTACAAATTGTATATATAACAATGGTTGTTGGACTGCTCATCATGGTCATCTGTGTCATGTTTATGATAAATAAGGAGAATCAATATGGAAAGAATTAAAGAAGTGTTAACAGACAGTAATCACGATTATTATATATATGATTTAACCGAACTAAAACAGCGCATCAATTGGATTAGATCTGTCACGAAACACGATATTTTCTATGCAGTGAAAGCCAACTCTAATATAAAAATTTTAGAAACACTCGCACCTTTTGTTTCTGGATTTGAAGTTGCTTCTACTGGAGAAATTGAAAAGGTTCGATCTATTTCAAAAGAAATTCCAATCATTTACGGCGGACCTGTAAAGACGAAACAACATTTAGAATATGCTTTAGATGAACAAGTGAAATCTATTCAAGTAGAGAGCCTCTTTGAGTTAGATGCATTGCAAGCATTGCTTCAAGACAAACAACAAACAATCGAAGTGATGATTCGCATTAATTTAAGTAACATTCAATCAACAGCTAAATTAAAAATGGCTGGTGTCGCGACACAATTTGGTATGCCCTACAACGATCTAGATGAAGCCATTCAAATCTGTCACGACACAGAAGAAATTACTTTAACAGGTTTCCACTTTCATGCTATGAGCAATAATTTAGATGAGGATGCGCATGTCACATTCATAGAAAGTGCCCTTAAATTTACGCAACAATATCAATCACATTTACCGGAAGACTATGCGATTAATGTTGGTGGCGGTATAGGGATCGACTACGATGATCAAACATGTTTTGATTTTGATTATTTTGCAACACGTATCCATCACCTACCACGCTTAACTTTTGAACTTGGTCGTTTTATTACAGGTCCAATAGGTTATTATGCCGCTCATGTTTACGATATTAAATCTATGCATGATCAAACATTCGTCTTATTAAACGGTGGCACAAATCATTTTAGATTTCCAAAAGCGTGGCAACATCATCAACCTTTTGAAGTCATTCATTCGCATTCAACATCTAACAGAATAAAGTCCATTAATAATGATACGGTCGTATTAGCCGGAAAATTATGTACACCTAATGATGTATTTGGTCTCCCCTATGATATTGAAAGCATACAAACGGGTGACTGGGTCGTCTTTAAATATGCCGGAAGTTACGGATATGACATTAGCCATTTACAATTTTTATCTCATGAACTGCCAGTTATTGAGTATATTTAAATATATTTTATTTAAACTGAAAGTATATTCCAAAAATATATTGACAAAAAAAGGTAATATTTTATAATTGAAAATGAAAATCATTATCATAATTCAACTTGAGAAAGAGGTTAAAGAAATGAGAAAGCTTTTATCAGTTATAGTAGTACTTGTTGTAATGCTCGCAGCTTGTGGTAATAAACAAGAGGCATCTTCAGACAAAGATACGCATGAAGTGAAACATGCGATGGGAACGACTAAAGTACCTAATAATCCTAAACGCGTTGTTGTATTAACTAATGAAGGTACAGAAGCACTCGTTTCAATGGGCGTTAAACCTGTTGGTGCTGCTAATTCATATGCTGGTGATCCGTGGTATAAGCATTTAGAGAAGAAATATAAAGACATTGAACCTGTTGGTGGAGAAAGTGAAATCAACTTAGAAAAAATTGCGAAACTTAAACCAGATTTAATTATCGGTAATAAATTCAGACAAGAAGCACAATACAAGAAACTTTCTGAAATCGCACCTACTCTATTCTCTAAAGAACTACGTGGTGACTGGAAAAACAACTTTAAATTATACGCGAAAGCTGTAAATAAAGAAGATAAAGGGAATGAAGTCTTAAAGAATTACGATAATCATGTTAAAAAAGCAAAAGAAGAAATTGGAGATAAAGCAAACTCAGAAGTATCAATGGTTCGCTTTATGCCAGGTGATGTAAGAATTTATCATAAAGATACATTCTCAGGTGTTATCTTAGACGAACTTGGTATTAAACGTCCTAAAGGTCAAGATAAGAACGACTTTGCGGAAAGAGGTCTTACAAAAGAACGTATTGAAGCAATGGACGGAGATTACATCTTCTACTTTACTTTCCAAGAAGATGATAAGAAAGTTTCAGCATTAGAAAAAGAATGGGTAAATGATCCTGCCTTTAAAGAATTAAATGCTTCTAAAAAAGGTCATGTTTATAAAGTAGATGATGCTGTTTGGAACACTTCAGGTGGTGTATTATCTGCCAATATGATGATTGATGATTTAAAGGAAAAATTAAATGAAAAATAAATATCTTTGGTTATTTCTCCTATTTTCAGGTATGTTTATCGTACTATTCATATTAAGTATGATGCTTGGCTATAAACATTTTACCTTTTCAGATATATGGCAACATTATATCCATGGAGAAACAATTAAAGAGCAACGTGTACTGACACAACTAAGACTACCTCGCGCAATATTGGGCGGGGTTGTCGGTGTTTTAATGGGTATTAGTGGTGTAATGATCCAAACCATTACACGAAACCCTTTCGCAAGTCCTGGCATTATGGGAGTTAATAGTGGTGCTAGTTTAATGGTTGTAATTACGACTGTTGCGTTTGGGATGAACGGTGCATTTCAACAAACCATTATGGCTTTTATCGGTACCATCATCATTGCAACTTTAATTATATTAGCCACAACATTACCATTTAAGCCATTTAATGCGATGGAATTAACTTTATTTGGAGCAAGTATTAGTGCTTTTTGTATGGCTATCACTCAAGGTCTACTGATCTATAACGAATCAGCTATAGAAGAATTAATATATTGGTTAAATGGTTCGGTAGCGAATAAACATATTAATATTTTAATGTACATATGGCCATTTATTATCGTTGGTTTAATCATATCTATTTACATGGCCAAGCCGCTTAATCTTTATATGCTAAGTGATGACGCATTAAAAGGACTTGGAGCTAAAATATTATCCATTAAAGTATTCACGATGATTGCTGTTGTTCTATTAAGTGGATCTGCCGTGGCATTAGCTGGTCCCATCGCCTTTATAGGACTGATTACACCTCATGTTGCGAAATTGTTATGTAAATCTCATAACCATTTTATCGTCATACCTTTATCAGGTGTTCTAGGTGGTTGTCTTCTATTATTAAGCGACATTTTAAGCAGATATTTATTAATGCCGAGAGAATTGCCAGTCGGTATTACAACAGCTCTTATTGGTGCACCAATATTCATTTATTTAATTCTTAATCGTAAGGAGTTAACAGAATGAAGAAATTTATCATACTTATTATCATGCTCATGTTAACGACTTTACTCACACTCATGCTAGGTGACAGCTTTATCGCACCTCAAAATGTATTAAGTGGCTTATTTAAACTTGGAGATCCTTATACAAACTTAGTCATTAATACTTTAAGACTGCCGAGAGTCTTATTAGCAATTGTAACGGGTGCAGCACTCGGTATTGCAGGTTGTGTCTTACAATTTATTACGAAAAATCCATTAGCATCACCTGATGTGATTGGTATATCACAAGGTGCTAATGTTGGTTCATTAGTATTTCTTATTGTTTTAACAACAAGTACCGAAGCTTTATTATTACCAATAGCTTATCAGCCTATCTTTTCAATGCTTGGTGCGATAATTGTTACGGCATTATTATATTATTTAGCAATGCGAAAAAGTTACAAACGAGATCGTCTCATACTCATTGGTATAAGCTTTAATATACTTTGCCAAGCAATTGTGATGTTCCTAATATTAACTTCAAGTAAACGAAGTGCTCAAGCTCAAATTTGGATTACAGGATCTGTTCATCAAGCAGAATATCAACAAGTCATGATTGTAGGAAGCATCTTACTTATCGTTATGTTTGTACTGACATATTATGCACGTTCATTTGATATTCATTACTTAGGTAGAAATTTATCATTAGCATTAGGTAATCCGTATCAACACATATCTGTCATTGCATTAATATCAATGAGTATCTTAATTGGTATATCTATGAGTTATGTAGGTGGCATACAATTTGTAGGGTTAATCGCACCACACATCGCACTTAAACTCGGTGCACATCAATTTAGAAATCGAATATTTTATAGTGCTATAATCGGCGCCATCATACTATTATTAAGTGATTTAATCGGTAGAACACTCTTCTTACCAAAAGAAATCCCAGCAGGAATCTTTACCGCACTCATCGGTTCACCATTCTTTATGTATTTATTAATCAAGAGTAGAAAATGATATATTACTAACACAAAAAGGACTAGAAAATTTTCTAGTCCTTTTTGTTATCTATCTTGATATGACGATTCGTTGTCTCTTGGCTTTACTCTGGACTTAAGCCACGACTTGGGCGATCTATTGGCTTTACTCTGGACTTAAGCCATGACTTGGGCGATCTATTGGCTTTATTCAGGACTTAAGCCATGACTTGGACGATCTCTTGTCTTTATTCATCACTTAAGCCATGACTTGGACGATCTCTTGGCTTTATTCAGGACTTAAGCCACGACTTCGACGATCTCTTGGCTTTACTCATCACTTAAGCCATGACTTCGGCGATCTCTTGGCTTTACTTAGGACTTAAGCCATGACTTGGGCGATCTCTTGGCTTTAATCAGCACTTAAGCCACGACTTGGGCGATCTCTTGGCTTTACTTAGGACTTAAGCCATGACTTTTGCGATCTCTTGGCTTTATTCATCACTTAAGCCATGACTTCGACGATCTCTTGGCTTTACTCATCACTTAAGCCATGACTTCGACGATCTCTTGGCTTTACTAAACCCTCAACTCAATCAATACTCATCTTGCCATAATATCTTTTGCTATACGGATTTGTTTATTTCTTTCTTCTGTCACTAACTTTAAATCATTGTTAGATATTATATTCATCACTTTAACAGCATAATCTGATGATACAATTGCATGTCCTCTCATATGTCCTGTTGCGATTGCTTGTGCGTATACACGTGCTGCATATTTACTTTGTTCTGTTAGTGACCTTTGTGATAATTTATTCGCCAAAAATCCAGCTTGTCTAAGTTCATAAGCACTAATTTGCCCTTCTTTTCTAAGTTGTAATTTGTGTTCTGTTTCTGAAATAATTGTCTGTTTGTCTTCTTCATTACCTATATCTATATCATCAATAAATCTCTTAGCATTTGTAATCGCCCACTCGACAAGTTCTTTCTGTGTCAGATCTTCTAACAATGTTTCTAAAGTTATTCGTTTCTCAATATCATCTTTAATTTTCACTTTATATTTGGAAGGTATTTCAACTTTATGAGCTTTCTTAAGATCTCTTTCATGTTCATTCCATGCATACTCCTCTAGATCCATAAAATGTCCTCCTTAGTATGACGATTGTTTAAATGCTTTCAATTAAATTTATAAAAAACACCAGCTACATCATCATAGCTGGCATTATATTATCTTTGTATTTGATCGGCATTTTCAATGGCTGTTATTTTACCATTCTTTGTCGTTATTAATATTGAGAAGGAATTGTTTGGGTTATCATCATATACTAACCCATCGTTATTTACTATAGTTGGTGTTCCGTGAACGGATTTAAATGCTTCTACTGTTACATTTGTTGGTGCTACGTATATATGTTCTGCTTTATCTTTACTATTATATCTTACGGCTACGTTGCCATATTTTTCAGCTTGAGATTGTCCAGCTTCTATACGTCCATCTGACTTTCCGAATTTCTTTTCAATGGCATCTCGTGACAATCCAATACCTACTCCATAAAATCCGCTTCTTACATCAGCATTCATAAAGCCTTGGCTAAATTGAGTCGTTTGGACATCGATGCTTGGTGGATCGCCTTCTGGTTCCTCAGAATCATCACTGGATTCTTTGTCATAACTTTCCTCACTACTCGGTTCTTTATCAGCTGTTTGTTGATTACTAGAAAATTCAATACGATTATCACCAGCAATAAATTGATATGCGATGAAACCAAATACACCAACGATTAAAAGTAGTAATACTAATATCATTCCCGAAAATATCTGTTTCAAATTCCTTCCTCCGAACTGTCATTTTCATAAAAAGTTTATAAACGTATTGTAATTTATATCCTTTGTGGTGAATATATTTTAAGTTTACTTTATTGTTATAAACTCATATTACTAGCTTACCATTTTTCTTCTCCGACATCTTCGCCCCAATCAAACTCTTCTTCTTCATATCTTCCACCATCTGCTACAAATTGTCTCAGACGTTCCTTATATGAATTAGGTTTTTCTACTATAATTTGATTAGGTTTTACTTTCACGATAAGTTCATCACCAATTTTCATACCTGCTTTTTCAAGCATCTCTTTAGTGATACTGATAAATTGTCCATTGTCATTTTCATATACTTTAGCAGATTCATTGTTCATCGATTCACTCACGGATATCACTCCTTTATCATGCTATCAAAGATATAATAACACAAAAAGAACACCACATATAGACGGACTATACGTGGCGTTTATACCTTACACCAACACTTCTGTTTTATTTTCTACGCATTGTTGGACTGATGCTGCTACTTGATCGACGACTCTTTTTTCTAATGAATTTGGTATGACATAATTCGCATTGAGTTCGTCTTTATGAATGGTTGCTGCTATGGCTTTTGCTGCTGCTATTTTCATTTCAGTTGTGATATGTTGTGTCTTGGCATCTAATACACCTCTAAATATACCCGGGAATGCTAACAGATTATTAATTTGATTTGGATAGTCTGAACGACCTGTTCCAACGATTGCTGCACCTGCTTCATATGCTTCTTCCGGATATATTTCTGGTGTTGGATTCGCTAATGCAAAGATAATTGGATCGTTGTTCATTGATTGAACATGTTCTTTTGATAAGGCTTTTGGACCAGATACGCCGATAAACACATCTGCATCTTTAATGACATCTTCTAAAGTTCCTTGGATATTATCAAGGTTTGTATATTCAGCAATTTCTCTTTGCGCATCATTCAACCATTCTTCTGATTTATTTAAGACGCCTTCTAGACTAACAAGCGTAATGTTTTGATAACCCGCTTCTAACAATAATTTCGCAATCGCAATACCTGCTGAACCTGCACCATTTATAATGATTTTCGCATCTTTTTCTGCTTTATCTACAACTTTAAGTGCATTGATCAGTGCTGCAAGTACGACGATTGCTGTTCCATGTTGATCGTCATGAAATACTGGTATATCTAATTCTTCTATTAAACGCTTCTCTATTTCAAAACAACGAGGTGCCGAAATATCTTCTAAATTGATACCTGAAAAATTAGGTTGTAACGCTTTAATGATTGAGATGATTTCTTCAGTATCTTTCGTGTCTAATGAAATTGGAAAAGCATCAACATTCGCAAGTTTTTTAAAGAGAATGCTCTTACCTTCCATAACAGGAATGGCCGCTTTTGGACCGATATCACCTAAACCTAGTACTGCTGTCCCATCTGTAATAACTGCAATCATATTGCCTCTTGCAGTCAATGTATTTACTTTTGTTTCATCTTCAGCAATTGCTCTACATACTGCCGAAACACCTGGTGTATAGACAACACTTAAGTCTTCTTCTGAAGTCACATCTACTTTGCTCGTGATTTCAATTTTACCTGCGCGTTCTTGATGTAAATTTATAGATTCACCGTATTCATTACTTTCAGTCATTTTTAATTACTCCTTATTTATTTATATTTAGCTTAATAATTTTAATAAAAGTGATGCTAAGATTACGGTAGATACACCACCGATTCTAGTAGCCACTTGTGCAAACGGCATTAATGCCATACGTTTAGATGCTGATAATATCGCAACATCTCCTGTACCACCTAATCCACTATGACAACCTGTTACGATTGCTGCATCAACAGGATACATCTTCATTAATTTTCCTACGAAATAACCAGATAACATCATGACGAAAACAACTGACGCACATACGATAACGTATGCTGGTGTTACAATCTTCACAACGTCTTCTAATGGAATATATAGCATACCGAGACCGACCATTAACGGCCAAGTTAAACTTGTTGATATAAATTTGTATAAATTATGTGCTCCGTCTTCCATTTTGTGTGGCATCACTTTAAGACACTTAATTAATGTTGCAAATAAAATCATAATAACCGGTCCTGGGACACCAATGAATTTCTGACCAAGCGTACCCACAATAAAGAATGTACAAGCAATGAGTAAACCTGCACCCATTAGTGAGAAATCAATGACTTTCTCTTTCTCTTCATGAACTTCATTACCATCTTCAGACTTTACTAACTTCCCATTTCCTGAAAGATGTTTTTTCTTTTCACCTAAACGCATCATAAGTCCCGCACTAACAACTGCAAAAATATTCCCAATAACAGCTGCTGGAATCATTTGTGATACGAATGATTCTGCTGATCCACCTAAAATAGATGAATATGCAATAGATAATGGAAGTATCCCTTCACCAATACCGCCACCGATAATTGGTACAACGATATAGAAGAAAGTATGTTGTAAATCATATCCAAACAATAATCCAACTAACATTCCTGCTACGACAGCTAATACTGTACCCACTATTAAAGGTACAAACATGCGTGTGAAACCTTGAATTAACATTTTTCTATTCATGCCTAAAATACTGCCGACTACTAAACAAGAAATATAGAAATACAAGAAATTAGACGTCTTCATCAAAGTCGTAACGGCTTCCATTGAAGATGTATTAATCACATTTAAAAATACTAAAATAGAAGGTACAAGCAATGCTAATATAGCCGGACCACCTATTTCTATTAATATAGGAATTCTCTGCCCTAAATCACCGAGCAACATTCCTAAAATCATGATGACAGCAAATCCACCAATCATATCTGCTGGTAATGTATTGTATACAGATGCTGTTAATATAATCGCAGCTAAGACAATGTATAACGGTAATGGTAATACACCAACTTTAGCTTTCATTAATTTTTCCCATAAGCTTTTTATATTATTTTGGATAGGTAACTCACTCTCGGTAACCGCTTCCAAATTGGTCTTCGTATTCATTTTTATCCCCCTTAATTGATATAAACTCATTTTATGAAAACGCAACCAAAAATTATAGCTTATGAAATTTTAATTATCTTTTTGTAATTAAAAAAACCAAACGAACCGAATCGTTTGGTTTTTTATTGAGATATATCATGACATATATCCTTGTAAATATTTTAAGTTGTCTTTGTTTAACTTGTAGAAGTATATCGGTCGGCCAATACCATATGTTAAAGACTCTTCCAGCACTTCAATATCGGTTAAGAATTTTAAATATTTTCTTACAGATACTCTTGAAATATTAACTGCTTTAGAAATATCATCTGTTGAAAATGCATGTTCTTCAAAGTCATTCATCTTCTCAATGATGCTTTGTAATGTTTCTTTTGTAACGCCTTTTGGCAATTTCAGTTCTGAATCATCTGTAACAACTTGTTTATTCAAGAACTCTGCGTCAATATCTGCTTGTTTAATTTGCTGATTGCCTTTAAAGAAAGTCTGTCCTTGTTTGTATTTAAGTAAAGACTGCTTAAATCGTTCAAATTCAAATGGTTTAATTAAATAATCTACTGCACCATATCTGAAGGCTGTCTGAATATCTTCAGCATCTGTAGCAGCTGTTATCAATATCGCATCTACTTGATAACCTTGCTCTCTTACATATTTCAAAAAAGTTAAGCCATTTTCTTCTGGCATGTATATATCTAACAATAATAAATCGATTGTCTTTGACTGAATGACTTCCATTGCTTCTGTTACATTCTGTGCAAAATCAACTAACGCTCCAGGATCTACTTTTTCTATAAATTGACGATTGATTTGCGCAACCATTGGGTCATCTTCAACTATAAGTATATTTAACATTTATCTTCGTCCTTTTTCGGATAGTTTATAACAACTGAGAACTGTACATTTCCTGCTTCATGCGCATTGATTGATATTTGACCATCAAGCTTTTCAACACTTTGTTGAACAAGGTGTAAACCATACCCTCTATTCTCTCCTTTAGAAGAAAAGCCTTTTTCAAATATATGTTCATCTAGTTCATGACTTAGACCTACGCCTGAATCTATCACATCAATCATTAATTGATCCTGTTTATAGTTCAAGTGTACGTCAATTGTTTTCTTTTTAAGTGATGATGATACTAATGAGTCTATACTATTATCTATTAAATTACCGATAATGGTAATCACTTCATGTGTAATATGTGAATCTTTCGGTTCTGGTATCGTAGCATGATTCACAATAGAAAGCTTGATTTGTTGTTCGCGTGCCAGACTAAGCTTACCAATTAAGAATCCAGCTAGTGCAGCATCTTTAACTTTCGATGTGATATCTCCACTTTCTTGACTACCGAGTTCTACAATTTCACGTATGTACTGTTTTAAATCATCGTAATGTTCCATCTGCAACATACCAGAAATCACATGCAATCTATTACTAAATTCATGTGATTGGGCTCTTAACGTATCTGCATACGTCCGAACACCTACCAACTGCTCTGATAATTTATGCACTTCTGTCTTATCTCTAAACGTTGATATCGCACCTACAATGTCATTATTCACGATTAATGGTACTCTATTAACCAATATCTTTACGCCATTAATATCTTGCTCTTTATCAAGTTCAGGCTTTCCAAACTCAACAATCTTAGGCAATTGCGTCGAAGCCATATAATCATTAATTGGCATACCTATAGGATCTCCTTTAAGACCTGCTTTCTTAAAAATATCCATTGCAGACTTATTGACCAGATTAATTTTACCTTCTTTATCAACTGCTACAATCCCTTCATGAACAGACTGTAACATCGTATTACGTTCACCTAGAATTTTCGCGATGTGAGAAGGTTCAAGTCCTAACAAAATACGCTTAATATAAATCGATAATAAATACGCACCGATAGCACCGACAATTAAACCAATTACAGATCCAATAATAATTTTCTTATTACCATCCGCCAAAGCCTCGTATACCGTCTGCATAGGCACACCAACCGATACCGCACCCACTTGTTTACCATCAGCATATATAGGTGTAAAAGCACGCATCGTTAAACCAAGCGTACCTCTTGCAATAGACGTACCAGGTTTACCATGTAAGACGTCCCCTTCATCGCCACCTTTAAAATGCTTACCAATCAACTTCTCATTCGGATGAGACTTTCTAATGCCATTCATATCCATGACAACAATAAAACTCACGTCCGTTGTTTTTTGAATCTTAGACGTATAATCTTGAATTTTATGATCATCGCTATCCTCAGCCAAAGACTTCTGCACAACCTCAGAACCCGCAATCGCCTTACCAATAACCTCCGCCTTCTCCTTTGTCGTACTATGAATCGTATCCTTAATCGTATTACTGATCAATAAACACGTAATTAATAAAGAAAATAACACCACAATACAAACCACAATAATCACAAGCGTACTCAACCTTAATCTTTGCTTCTTCAAAACATAACCGCCTTTAGTAAACATTACAAATGTTATTAATTATTAAGAATATATCATATTCTTAGTTTTCATATAATAAATCATTGGAAATTATCTAAAGTTGAATTTTTATGGATCGTAATTTTACATTTTATTAACCTTGAGAACAATTTTTGATAAAATATAGACAAATATCATAATTTTTGGAGGTAATATTTTGAAAAAACAAATCGAAGTTGTAGGTGCAATTATCTTTAATGATGATAAGGTACTTTGTGCACAAAGAAATGAAAATATGAGTTTACCTCTTATGTGGGAATTCCCTGGTGGTAAAATAGAAAAAGGTGAATCTGAAATAGAAGCTTTAAAACGTGAGATCAGTGAAGAGATGTTATGTGATCTTGAAGTTGGTGATAAAGTTACTTCTACTTCTTATGAATATGACTTTGGAATTGTTAACCTTCATACATATAAATGTAAATTGAAAGAGAAAATGCCTACACTTACTGAACATAAAAATATTCAATGGCTTGATGTTAAAGATCTTGAAACTTTAGAATGGGCACCAGCCGATATACCTGCTGTCAAAATCATTGTAGATGAGGTATAAATATGAACAATTTATTAGAAGACTTTAATCAGTCGCTACACAAAGGGTTTATAGATCGTACAATTTCACATAAAGGTAATTTCATGCCGAAATTGTTGGTTAATAATAATGAAGAAAATGTGCTTTCAACTATTATTAATGAACTACATAAATGTAAGACATTCACGATTTCAGTCGCTTTTATCACAGAAGGTGGATTAGCAAGTTTAAAATCGCATCTATATGATTTAGAAAAAAAAGGTGTTCGAGGTAAAATTATTACTTCGAATTATTTGGGGTTCAATACGCCTAAAATGTATAAAGAATTATTAAAGCTTAAAAATGTAGATGTAAAATTAACTGGTGTTAGTGGATTTCACGCTAAAGGATATGTATTTGACCATGAACATTATTCATCCATGATTGTCGGAAGTTCTAATTTAACTTCTAACGCTTTAAAAGTTAACTACGAACATAATATCTTACTTTCTACTCAAAAGAATGGGGATCTCGTTTATAATGTTAAAGCTCAATTTGATGAACTATGGCATAATAGTACGCCTCTTTCTGATGAATGGATTCAAGATTATGAGAAGACATATGACGCGCGTAATTTAAAAGAAGCCTATCGCATTACCGAGCAACAAAATGAAATCCAAAGAAATATTGATGAAGCAGTTAGAATCGAACCTAACATTATGCAAAAAGAAGCATTACATTCATTAACTGAACTCAGAAAAGAGCATAAAGATAAAGCACTGATTATTTCAGCTACTGGTACAGGAAAAACAATTCTCTCTGCATTAGATGTGAGAAGTTACAATCCTAATCAATTTCTTTTTATCGTTCATAATGAAGGCATTTTAAAAAGAGCCATTCAATAATTCAAAAAAGTACTGCCATTCGCACAAGATGAGGACTTTGGCTTACTAACTGGAAAGCAAAAGCATACTAACGCTAAATATTTATTTGCAACGATTCAAACATTATCTAAAGAAGATGTTTTTAGGCAGTTTGATGAAAAATACTTTGATTATATCGTTTATGATGAAGCACATCGATCTGCTGCCTCATCATATCAAAAGGTATTCAATTACTTTACACCTGATTTTGTACTCGGGATGACCGCAACACCTGAAAGAACCGATAATTTAAATATATTTGAAATGTTCGATTACAACATTGCTTATGAAATTAGGTTACAAAAAGCGCTGGAAAGTGAAATACTATGCCCGTTCCATTATTTCGGTGTTACAGACTATGTTCATAATGGGCAATCTACAGATGATTTCAGTAGTTTAGCAGATTTAACTTCTGATGAAAGAGTTAAACATATTCTAGAAAAGACACAATACTATGGCTATTCTGGTGATACGCTTAGAGGACTTATTTTCGTAAGTAGAAAAGACGAAGCATGGGAACTCGCTAAAAAATTAACAGCTCTTAACGTACCTTCGCTTGCATTAACTGGTGAAGATAATATGGATAAACGACAAGAAGCAATCGAACAACTAAAATCAGGAGAAATCAATTACATTATTACCGTTAACTTATTTAACGAAGGTATTGATATTGCACCTGTAAATCAGATTGTCATGTTAAGGGAAACAGAATCAAGTATTATCTTTATTCAGCAGCTTGGTAGAGGTTTAAGAAAAGCGGAAAGCAAAGAATATTTAACGGTTATTGATTTCATAGGTAACTATAAGAAAAACTACCTCATTCCAGTCGCATTATCTGGTGATCAATCACAAAATAAAGATAATTACAGAAGATTTATAGCGGATAATACTGCATTAACAGGTGTTTCTACTATCAATTTTGAAGAAGTAGCTAAGAAACAAATATATGATTCACTGAAACAAGTCAATTTGAGTTCAGCAGCTCACATTAAACAGGCTTTTAATGAAGTTGAACAAAGAATTGGTCGAACGCCATTATTAATGGATTTCATTAGACAGAATTCTATAGAACCTAGCGTGATATATTCTAGTGATAGTACTTATAATAACTATCATGAATTCCTCGTCAGATTTAAGAAAATTGAAGACACATTAACTAAAAATGAAAGTCTCAACTTAACATTCTTGTCTCGAGAAATCGCACCAGGCTTAAAAAACGTTGATTATACAATTTTAGAAGCTATTATGAGAAGACCTCATAAAATACATGAGCTACTACCAATCGCACAACAAATTGATTCAAACGTTACAAACGATGACATTCAAACAACCTTAAAAATTTTAGACCATCGTTTCTTTAGCGTTACAATAAACAAAACGTATGGTAACCCTATTATCAACATAATCGATGATGAAGTTAGACTGACTGATACATTTTCAGCAGCACTAGAAAAAACAGAGTTCAAAACATACGTTGATGACATTATCGAATTAGCTAAATACAATAATATGGTTCATCACGGTAGCCAAAACGGCCTACTACTGTATAACAAATATACAAGAAAAGACTTCGTTAAATTACTAAACTGGAAATCTGATGAGTCTGGAACAATTAACGGCTATAAATTCGGAAATAATACTTTACCAATTTTCATTACATATCATAAACAAGATGATATCAGTGATAATACAAAGTACGAAGATGAATTCCTAAGCCCTGACGAACTCAAATGGTTTACAAGAAGTAATCGTACATTAGAATCAAAGGAAGTCCAAAAAATCCTAGCACATCAAGAAAATAATATAGACATGTATATCTTTGTAAAGAAAGAAGACGTGGCAGACGGGAAAGAATTTTATTACCTGGGAAAAGCCCACTACAATAAAGATTCAGCAGAACAAACAATCATGCCAAACGCTAAACAACAAAATATCGTCACAATGACATTATCTATGGAATCACCTGTAAAAGACGAAATATATAGATATATCATAGAGGCGTAGGAAAAAGTCTAGGACATTAATGTTCTGGACTTTTCTATAGTATGAACCACTTTCATTGTTAATCACCCGCTTCTTGTACTTTAACTAAATTATATTAAACACTCTTTCATTTGTGCTATGAGTATTAAATTATTACAAAAAAACAACCATTCCCAACTATTAATCAAGTTTACGGAATGATTGAAATTATCTTTATTTTAATATAAGCAAGTTCAAGTGATAGTGATTAACTCTTAGTATTAAATAACTTAACGCTTATGAAAGTATCTACAAAATCTTTAGAAAGGAGCAGCCTTTTGTGATTCCAATTGTCGATGCAATTAGGCTGATAATGGATTTCGGTACTTTTATCGTTGTTATCTTAATCGGCTTAGTCATTACAATTGTGAAGTTAAACTCTAAAAAGTAACCACCTCTAACTTTGACAGGTTAAATGGTTACTTTTTAATCAACAAAATAACCACCATCTCTCGAACCTGCTCACTGGCAAACGTGTTTCACCACGTCGCTATTTTATAATTAAATTATACAATAACCCGTAATATTATGTCTATAACAATCAAAAATTATGTTACAAATACTGGTAATTTGGTATAATATAACAGAGCAAGTTGGATTGATAGTGGCTAATCTCTATTTAAGGGGTGATGCCTATGATGTTGGTTTTTGCTCCTGGAAAGGAGTAGAATGACTGATTATGAAATTCTAATGGTTGTCATATCAATCATTGGTTTAATATTAATTAGCAACAATCAAAAAAAGTAACCATTCCAACTTTTGACGGAGTTCTGGAATGATTACTTATTATTGTTCTAAATACTATGGTCACCGTCTTTCGAACGGGCTCATTGGGCAACGTGTTCCACCACGTTGTCCTTTTTCATTTACATAATATCATAATTTGGTATATTTTGTCTATTTTATATGTTCTTTGATTTCTTAACACCTATCTCTCTTTAAATCGCATTATTGCTAAATTTAAAAAGACACTTGCTGCTTTTGAGATATCATAATGTTTATTATATGCAATTGCTACTGTGTTCTTATAAACGAACTCATTTAATTTGAAGTACTTTACGTTTTGATGTGATGATTTCATTTTCACACTTGCTGGCACGACTGTTATGCCTAATCCTTCGTTTACTAAGTAAAGTGCATTATCTACATTAATTGTTTCTACTATTGTTTGTGGCTTCAAATCATGATCTTCAAAAAATGTATCTGTCACTCTGCGTAATGTCATATTGTTCTTAAGCAGTATAAATTTTTCTCGATTCAATTTGTTAATCGCAAATGGTAGTTTATGTTCTGAAGATTGTATATATTTCGCTAATGGATTCTGGTCTGGAATGGCTAAATACAATGCTTCTGTATATAACGTCTCGTAGTCTATTTCTTCATTATTGATTGGTAATATGGTAATGCAAATATCTATTTTATGTTCTGCAAGTAGCACTTCTATTTGATTCGCGCTGTCTTCTATTAATTCAACTTCGATACCTGGATAGTTCTTTATAAATTCAGGCAAAATATTATATAAAGTATGTGATGCTAGAAATGGGTTTACCCCTATTTTTAAGCGTCCTTTTTCTAAATTGGCGATTTCTTGTAATTCATAAGCCATTTTTTGAGAGATATTCTCCATTTCTTCTGCATAAGCTAAATAACGTTCTCCTGCGTAAGTTAATGTTAAAGGATTACTTTCTCTATCAATGAGTTTAACCCCTACTTCTGATTCTATATCTTTCAAAAATTTACTTAAATAAGGTTGTGAAACGTATAAATGTTTAGCTGCATGCGAAATGTTTCCAAATCTCACAATAGCCTCTAAATATGATTTAGCATGTAATTTGTTCATAGGTTCATGTCCCCTTTATGTCTATCTTTATAAGCGTAACCCCTTATGATACTTGCTTTCATACACCTCTATAACTAATTAGTTATCACGCTAATAACTAAACAAGTCTTTTACTTTAGGCGATTTCAGGCGAATAATAGTATATGTAATCACATAAATCGTAATTGTTATAGGGGGATTTTATGGAAACAATAGGTACGATTGGCATCATTATAGGTATCCTCTTCATTATTTATTTATCAATGAAAGGTTATTCTATTTTGGTTATAGGGCCAATAGCTTCAATCATTGTTATTCTAACAAATGGCTTACCGTTCTTTAATTCTTTAGTCGGTACTGAAGAATCGTATATGACTGGTCTCGCCGGTTTTATTATTAGTTTCTTTGGTGTATTCATTCTAGGTTCACTACTTGCGAAGTATATGGACCAAAGTGGTGCAGCACAATCTATCGCTGAAAAAATCATTAGCAAAGTTGGTACAAACAATCCTTATTCTATATTAGTAGCAATCTTCTTAATTACTGCTATTTTAACATATGGTGGCATTAGCCTGTTTGTTGTTGTCTTTGTTATTGTGCCTTTAGCTAAACCATTATTCAAGCAATTAAATATCGCTTGGAACTTAATTGGTATTCCAATCATGTTAGGTTTAGGTACGTTCACGATGACGATGCTCCCTGGTACACCGTCAGTACAAAACGTTGTCCCTACTAAATATTTAGGTACAACATTAACAGCGGCACCTTTATTAGGTATTATCGGTGCAGTTGTCGCAATAGTATTTGGGTTATGGTATATGAAATATGCATTAAATAAAAGTCTTAAAAAAGGTGAAACATTCGATGACTTTAATGTCGAACAAGACGATTCTGATCAATCTAAAAATAAAACACCGAACTTTTATTTAAGTATTTTACCAATTATCGTGTTAATAGTAATTAATATTGTGGGTAGTATATTAAGAGTAGACAATGTTATTCTGATTGGTTTAGCAGTGTCCATTATCTTATCAGCTATACTATTTTATCAATATATTCCTAAACAAAAAGCAATTATTAATGATGGTGCAGTAAGTTCTATCTTACCAATGTTCTTAACCGCTTCAGCTATCGCATTTGGTACTGTTGTCACTTTAGCACCAGGATTTGATGGTATTAAGACTTTCATCTTAAATATACCAGGTAATCCATTAATTAGTTTATCTATCGCATCTGCATTATTTGGTGTGATAACAGGATCTGCATCTGGTTCACTAGGTATCGTGATGCAAGCATTCGGTAAACAATATGTTGATATGGGACTCGATCCAGATGCTATTCACAGAGTAGCTACAATGTCTTCATCAATATTCACAGTTATGCCTCACACAGGCGTTGTATTAACATTCTTCGCTTTAACAGGCTTAACACATAAAAACGGCTTTAAATATTTATTCATTACGAACACAGGTGCAAACTTACTCGCACTTATCGTTGTTATTTTAGCATCAATTATTCTATAAAATTCAGGAGGTTTTACATTATGAGAAACGTAATCGTAACAGGATCAGGACAAGGTATTGGATATGCAATCGCACAAGCTTTTGATAAAGAAGGTGACCGTGTATTTATTTTTGATATGAGTAAAGAAGTAGCGGATAAAGCAGCACAATCTTTAAACAACGGTGTGGCTTATCAAGTAGACGTAACAGATGAACCAACTATTGAAAAATCAATTAAAGAAATCACTGAACAATATGGTCCAATAGATGTACTTGTTAACAATGCAGGTATTCAATTTATTTCTAAAGTAGAAGACTTCCCATTAGAAAAATGGAACCAAGTTATCGGTGTTATTCAAACAGGTACATTCTTAATGACTAAACACGTATTACCAAGCATGAAACAA
This sequence comes from Mammaliicoccus sp. P-M59, assembly GCF_022386135.1. Classification (NCBI taxonomy): domain Bacteria; kingdom Bacillati; phylum Bacillota; class Bacilli; order Caryophanales; family Staphylococcaceae; genus Mammaliicoccus; species Mammaliicoccus sp. P-M59. Next base: position 94,993 of record NZ_JAJNJJ010000002.1, read on the forward strand.
CAGAAAAAAGGTCGTATCGTTACAATTTCATCAGCACATGGTGAAATGGCAGACCCATTTAAATCAGCTTACGTTGCTTCTAAATTCGCTCAAATTGGATTTGCTAAAACAGTCGCACTTGAAGTTGTAGCAGATGGAATTACTTCAAACGCTGTATTACCAGGACCAGTTCGTACTGCTTTAATTGAAAATCAACTTGCACACTTAGCAGAACAAGACAATTCTACTGAACAAGAAGCAATGGAAAAATACATTACAGGTAAAATGCCAATGAACCGTTTATTAGAACCATCAGAAATTGCAGATACTGTCATATTCTTAGCATCAGATGGTGCTTCAGCAATTACTGGTGAAACAATCAGTGTATCAGGCGGTTCTAACGCATAATTTATAAACAAACAAATTATCTAAGGAAGTGTTCAAATGGCTAATTTAAAAGATCAATTAATCGGAACTTGGAAATTAGTAAGATATCAAGATGAAACTGAAAACGGAGAAATCTTTTTCCCATTAGGTAAAGATGCAACAGGATTTATCATGTATAACCCAGACGGCTATATGTCAGCACAATTAATGCAACAAGGCCGTCCAGCATATGAATCAGGAGATTTACACACAGGTACTCAAGATGAAATGGCTACAGCAGCACACGGATACGTAGCATACTCAGGTAAATTTGAATTAGATGAAGAAAATTCTACAGTGTACCACACAATGGAAGTAAGTATGAACCCAACATGGTTAGGAGAAACACAACCAAGAATCTTCACATTAGAAGGCGATACACTAAGTATCATAAACGGTAACGTTCCCAACCAAAAACTCGTTTGGGAACGTGTGAAATAATTAAATAATAATGATGAGAAAACCGGGACTAGCATGGAAGTCCCGGTTTTTTTCTGTTTTGAGATGGGAGGATGGGGCTGGAAGGCGGAGTGCCTGGTAGATCTTTTGGGGAGGCTGATGGATCTGGGGAGGATTGGCGGGTTGGCGGATGGAATTAGGAAAAGTGAGCGCTATGTTGCTAGATTGGGGTGTCTTGCAACATACGGAGGTTCTATGTTGCTTGTTTAGGGTGTCTTGCAACATACGGAGGTTCTATGTTGCTTGTTTGGGGTGTCTTGCAACATACGGAGGTTCTATGTTGCTTGTTTAGGGAGTCTTGCAACATACGTAGGCTCTATGTTGCTTGTTTAGGGAGTCTTGCAATATACGGAGCGGCTATTTATCTTGTTTGGCCAGTCTTGATAAATACAAGCCCGCTATTTATCTTGTTTAGGTAGTCTTGATAAATACAAGCCCGCTATTTATCTTGTTTAGGTAGTCTTGATAAATACAAGCCCACTATTTATCTTGTTTGGGGTGTCTTGATAAATATAAGGTCCTGAACATTGCTAGTTGCACCTCACTTGCAATATTCAGCCTCCCAACATTGCTAGTCGCACCTCTCTTGCAATATTCAGACCTCCAACATTGCTTGTCGCACCTCTCTTGCAATATTCAGACCTTCAACATTGCTAGTCACACTCCACTTGCAATATTCAGACCTCCAACATTGCTAGTCACACTCCACTTGCAATATTCAGCCTCCCAACATTGCTTGTCGCACCCCACTTGCAATATTCAGACCTCCAACATTGCTAGTCGCACTCCACTTGCAATATTCAGACCTCCAACACCCCCATTCCGGCCTGCCCACCTTACATTCTCGTTAGACCTTCCATACATTTCTATTGTATAATTATGGTATTAATTTTCGCTCGGAGGTAATTTTCATCTGTGTCTAAAATGTATTTTTATGTAAAAGTTAAGCGCTTGGATGGACGTGTTCTGAACTATCAATTGCCTAATGATTTACAGGAAGCGATGCGTATATATCGAAAAGAAAATCCGAAGACTTGGACTAAGATGTTCAAACATGCTTTAATCAACATTCCTTTAGAACCATATAGCGCAAAGAATCATTATCGACCATTAATTGGTGTCGGCTTAATTAAAAATGTATTCTATCTTAATAAACCAAAAGCACTGCGAACAAGAGGTCAGTTTCTAACATTTGATAATTGGTCAAAGAAAGGTTGGAAACACTTTTGGAGAAGCTCTGCTTTTTTAAGACACGATCATAAATTGAAGTCTAAGATTAATATCATGTATCAATACTACCAATGGAAAAAATGGTATAAGAATAAGGCTAGGACATAATGTAATGTCCCAGCCTTATTCTGTTTATCAACCCACTATCTCCTATCATTTCACCGATTGTTCTAAGCTATTCGGTAAAACATTTCCTTGTTGTTCTATATTTAATTCTTCTTTGAGTTGTTTATTGTACTGCTGCTTTAGTGTTGATTCATATTTATGTGACCATTGTTTTAGACTGACGTAATACAGAACGCCCACTACTATGACGAGCGCTATGACCACTGGCCAAAACAATGGTGAAACGATATTCTCCTGTGAGGCTAATCCTATCGGTGAGAACAATACGAATGTAAAGATCATTGACCCAAATAAGACTACTGTCACTGGAATGGTATATTTCCATGGTGTCATATCTACTTTAGGATTTGGTTTGAATTGATAAGGTGTACTTAATGGCTTAATTGCTCCAATAACAATCATTAAAAGTACTTCAATGACAAACAATAATCCTTGTATGTAAATAAAGTTAATCGTCATCTCATAATGGAAAAACATCGGCAAGCCCCATATGAGTAAATAATAAACAATGACATGTGAAATAATCACGATTTTAGGTCCGATAGCTGGAATTCTTTTTGAAAATATACCTACCAGTACTATTGCGATGATAGGTATATTGAAGAATCCTGTAAATTGACGAATAATTGTCCATAAGCCTTGTGGTGCATTCATTAACATTGGCGAAATAAAGAAGGTGATAAGTGCCAAGATTACGCCGAACCATTGACTCACTCTGATCATTTGTCTATCAGTCGCTTCTTTATTGATGAGTACTTTATAAATATCATAAACAAACAATGTTGATGCACTATTGAGCAACGCATTGAAGCTTGAGAATACTGCACCTAATAGCACAGCTAAAAAGAAACCATTTAAAAATGTCGGAAAGACATCTTTTGTTAAAGTTGGATAAGCTAAATCCATATTCTTTAATCCTGAACCGTATAAATGATATGCGATAACGCCTGGTATCATCATTAAGAATGGTACAAGAATCTTAAGAAAGCCTGTAAATAACGCACCTTTTTGACCTTCTGCTAAACTTTTCGCACCGAGTGTTCTTTGAATCACATATTGATTCGTACCCCAGTAGAATAAATTAGCAAAAATCATACCTGTAAAAATCGAACCAAATGGCACGTCATCATGTTGTGACCCGATTGAATTAAGCTTTTCTGGATGTTCTGTAGCGATTGTCTTCATGCCAGCTAACATACTGCCATCGCCAAGTGCAATAAATCCAAGTATCGGTACCAGTACTCCGACAATCAACAAACCGATACCATTTAATGTATCCGAAATTGCAATTGCTTTTAACCCACCAAGAACAGCATACAGCATTCCGATAATACCGATCACCCAAACGATGATCCAGATTGATTGTTCATATGTAATGCCAAACATATTGGGTATATCAAAAATTTGTATCACAGCTAATGAGCCTGAATACAGTACTGAAGGAATGGTAATAAAACCATAACCCACCATAAATAACACGACAATTAATAGTCTCGTTTGATGGTCAAAACGCGTATTTATAAATTCAGGAAGCGTCGTAAAGGCGCCTCCTAAATATTTGGGTAATAGAATGGTTGCTAATATAATGACTGAAAATCCAGCTGTTACTTCCCATCCCATACTTGATAAGTTATTCTGATAACCTTGTCCGTTTAATCCTATTAATTGCTCAGCAGATAAATTGGTAAGAATTAAGGCACCTGCGATAAATCCACCCGTTAACCCTCTGCCACCTAAGAAAAATCCGCCAGAACTATTTACTGTATTCTTCGTCTTATAATAAGAATACCAAGCGACAATACCGATAAAGAATGCACATGAAACAAGTGTAAAAGCTACATACATATTGATGACCACCTCTTCAGAAGAATAACAGCTTTAACTGTTTTAATCGTTCTTAACTATGTTGCTTTGCATAACTTAATCCAATTTTTTCTCGTAATGTTCCTTCGTTATAATCTTCTTGTACTAATCCTCTATCTTTTAATATTGGAACCACTTTATCTACAAATAATTGGAATTGTGTAGGATTGAGTGGTGCCATAATATTAAAGCCATCTGCAGCACCTTTCGTAAACCATTCTTCCATTCTATCTGCAACATCTTCAGGCGTCCCAACGATAATATGATGACCTCTTGCGCCAGCTACATGTTTCATAACATCTTCAAGTGTAGAATGATGTTTCTTAGCTGTTTCTTTAATCAAATCAACACGACTTTGAATATTGTTTCCTTGATCTATTTCAACATCCTCAAATGGTGTATCTAATTCATATCCACTTAAATCTGTATCACCTAAATAAGAAGATAGTAATTCTAACCCCATTTCTTTCGGAATCAAATCTTGCAACTCGTTATAATTTCTTTCTGCCTCTTCTCTCGTTTCACCAATAAACGGGAATATTCCAGGCATAATCACAACATCTTGGTGATCGCCTCTTTTTTCTTTAACTTTACGTTTTAAATTTTCCGCAAAACGCACAGCTGCATCCACATCATTTTGAGCGGTAAACACGACTTCTGCATACTTAGCCGCAAAATCAATGCCTTTCTTAGAAGAGCCAGCTTGCACAAGTAAAGGGTGAATTTGAGGCGGTTGTTCAATATTTAATGGACCTTTCACACTGTAAAATCGTCCTTTGTAATCAATCGTCTTAGGTTGATAATCAGGCAATAATCTACCTTCATCATGTAACTTTTCAGGATTCACATCTTCCCATGAATGCCATAACTGTTTAGAAACTTCTACAAATTCATCCGCTTGCTCATACCTTAAATCATGATCCACATTATTTGTTCCATTAAAATTTGATGCAGTCGCATTAATTCCAGAAGTAACAATGTTCCAACCAGCTCTACCATTACTATAATGATCTAAAGAAGCAAAGATTCTTGCTAGATTGAACGGTTCAGAATATGTCGTTGAACCCGTTACAATTAGACCCAAATGCTTCGTTTCTCTAGCTACAATAGACATGAGTGATAAAGGTTCGAAAAATGAAAACATATCAGGATGTGTCTTCTTATCTACATACAAACTGTCTGATACAAACAAGAAATCAAACTTAGCCTTTTCCAAAATCTTTGCCTGTTCAATCGTCTTCTCTAAATTCATACCACCCTTTTTGATAGACTCAGGATGTCTACTACTCGCAACATGATGTCCAAAACCTGTTAAAAAATATCCTAATTTCATTCTTTTCATCTTTGTTCCCCTCCATTATTTATTATTCCGATTGGATTAATAAGAAATATCTTACCATTGTCTATTTATAGAGTCAATTTACAATTTTCAAAAAATTTATTTTTAAAAATAAAAATACCTACCAACATCAATTATTGGTAGGTATAGATAAATTCAATTTATATAAAAAGTCGAAAACTTATTTTTTCTTCTTTTTCTCTTCCATAATCGCAAGAATAATAAAGCCAACAATGAATACAGGAATGAATGCAGCAATAAACATCATTTGAAACACCTCTTATCTTAATATTCTTTATATCATGCTTATCATACCAAGAAATAAGATAAGGTCATAGTAAACAAGTGTGGTGGGATGGGAAATTAATATTTACTACGACGCAAACATTCTAGATAAGGTGTTAAGTATGTTATCTAAATCTTTTTCATTAATTTCAACGTCTTCGGCTACGTAATTTTCTAATATAGAGAGTACTGAAGCGACATATGCTGCGATGATAATATCAATATGTGATGAATCATATATATGCCCTGATTCTTTAATATGTTGTTTGATACCTTCTGACATATTCTTTTTTAATATATTTTGTATAGATGCTTTCTTATTAGATATCACTTGAGAAAATGCATCTTTATATTTATCTACAATTTTTATCAATTCTTTTAAACATTTCTCTGGCGAGAGTGTTATATCTGTAAAAACTGCTTCATGTTCTATGATGTAATCTAAGCATGAGGACAACAAATGATATTTGTCTTCAAAATGGGCATAAAAGGTTGTTCTGTGCACCATTGCTTCATCACAAATTGCCTGTACTGTTATTTCATCGAAACTTTGTTTTTCTAACAATGTGATAAGTGATGTGTGCAATAGTTTGTATGTCTTTTGTACTCTTAAATCCCATTTATTATATGATTTCATTTGTAAATCCTCCTTTGTATTCATTTTGGCATTTATGATTTTTTAATGAGTTCTGCCAAAATTTTATTAATGCTTTCAATATTTTTACTTTGTTGTTTCAATATATCCAAAATTTCTTCTTTATTTTGTTCATCGACTTCAATATGCTGATCTATTAATGGACTATTGATATGCATATTCGTTTCGGATGTAGGTTGATGATATGTTTGATTTTGCTTAGCTGTATGTTCTAAATCACGACCTTCGATATCAATATGAGGAATCAGTTTGCTTAACCACGCTGGTACAAACCATGTTGCTTTTCCTAATAAAGTTGTAAGTGCCGGAATTAATGTTAATCGTACTATAAATGCATCAAACAATACACCTAAAGCTAATGACAGACCCATTGATTTAATAATTGGATCTTCTTGGAATACAAATGCGATAAATACTGAGAACATAATCAATGCTGCTGCAACGATAACTGGACCACTCTTTTTAATACCTAATTTTACGGCCAGTTTATTATCTTTAGTCTTATTATATTCTTCATGTATTCTCGACATTAAAAATACTTCGTAGTCCATTGCTAGTCCAAATAATAAACTGATGAGAATAACAGGTAACATCGCAAATAGTGGACCTGGTGTATCAATACCGAATAGTTCTGACATGACACCATCTTGCATAATAAGAGTTGTGATACCCATACTTGCTAATAGCGATAGTATAAATCCTAATACAGCTTTTAGAGGTACGAGTATAGATCTAAATACAACCATTAATAAAATGAACGCTAGTGCGACTATGACGCTCGCAAATAGTGGAATACTCTTATTAATTTTCTCTGCCATATCAATGTTGATTACACTTTGACTTGATACTTCCGTTTTGAAGTTATAATCTTTTTTAGCATCATCATTATAGTCTCTTAAATCATGTACTAATTGATTCGTCGTTTCGTCATTTGGTCCTTTTTCTGGAACGATAATTACTAAAGCATAATCTTTATTCTCGCTCATCATAGGCGGTAAGACAGTATCAACATTTTTGATGTCTTTTACATCTTTCGTTAAACTTTGTAAATCTTGTTGAAGTGCCTGCATATCATCTTTTTTATTTTTCACATTCACAAGCATCGCGATTTGACCGTTATAACCTTCACCGAATTTATCAGAAATAATGTTGTATGCTTTATGTTGTGTTGTATGGCTAGGATTCATGCCATCATCAGGAATACCTAAACGCATATCTTTTACTGGAATAATCGCTAATACAATGATGATTAAACCTACAAGAATAGCCAATAACGGCTTATTAACAACGAATTTTGACCAGAATGAATCTGCATCATTTTTATTTTGAACGTTCTGTTTATTAGGTTTAATATGCTTATGGAATATACCAACTAATACAGGTACTAACGTAATCGCTGTTAACATAGCAAATATGACGCTAATAGCTGCAACTAAACCTGTAGTCGTTAAGAAATCGATGCCTAACACTGATAAACCTAATACAGCAATTAAGACTGTAACACCTGCAAATACGACTGCACTACCAGCAGTTCCCGTTGCTAAACCGATTGCTTTTATTGTGTCAGGTTCATCTCGCTTAATTTCTTTATATCTCGAAAGAATAAACAATGCATAATCAATGCTTAAAGCTAAGCCAATCATAACAGCAAGCGTTAACGTTACATTTGGGATATCGAATGCTAATGTAAATAGCGATATAATGCTCACACTTGTACCTAATCCTATAATTGCACTGAGAATTGGTAAGCCTGCAGCAATTAATGACCCAAATGTTATTAATAAGACGATAAACGCTACTGCTACACCTACTATTTCAGAAGTAGCACCTACATCTGTAGTCTTCATACCTGTTCCAGTATATTCAACTTGAACATTATATTTATCTTCTAAATCATTAAATTTGTCTTGTACTTTATCTCTTGAATCATCTGATAATGCCGTTGCAGATACATCATAATAAACTTCTGCTATAGCTGTTGTCTTATCAGAACTAATTTGTTTCATTTCATATGGATCAGATATTCTATCAACTTTTTTGTCATCATCTTTAATACTCTTCAATGAATCTTGAATATCCTTTGAAATATCAGGCTTAACAATGCCCTCTTTATCTTCTGATTTTATAACGACACGAATTTGTGCCTTATCACTATCTTGATTAAAATGATCTTTAATTTTATTATTCGTATCGACTGATTTTAAATCATTCATCGTTAAATCATTATCAAACTTAGGGTTCGTAAGTAACATTGGTACTAATACTGATAAAAGTATAACCAACCAAATAGTAGCCCCCCAACCTTTATGTTTAGCCATAAAAGTCCCTATTTTATACAATACATTTGCCATAATCTTCCTCCTAATTTCGATTGTAGTTTAAACTATATTGACATAACTACAAGATAATGGAGTACTCACTTAAATAGTAGAGATAATTAAGGGCAAAATGTAAGATAAACTACATTAGAGCATGTAATGTAGTTTTAAATTTAAAAAAACAGCCAAGGCTTGTGCTATGCCTTGGCTGTAACTCTCTATTCTTTATTTACACATTTATTATTCAAACAGTGCTTCAAATGCTTGCGCTTGTATTGAACTTGCATGCTTCAATTGACTTTCTCGTTTAACATCAGCTAATGTAGGGTCCGCTTCTATCTCTTTTAACGCATGGATTAATTGATCTTTATGTTCTAACGAGAATTGATTTTCTTTCGCAATATAATCTGCATTATGCACTGTTTCTTTATATCCTAAAATCAATAACTGGTGCTCAAATGCTACTTTAATAGCATCCAGAATTTCATTACCTTTGTTAATATCTAAATAAATGTCGCATGTTTCATACAAAGTATGAATTTTCTCTTTAGTTGCTACAGGATATAGCGTGACATTATGATATTTATTAAGTTGAAGTAACTTTTGAGACATCTCAGTAATAGCAACAATATGAAATTGATATTGCGGATGAGCTTTAACGATATCTTCAATATGTGGAATCTGATCAGAGTTCGTTAATGTAAGTACATTGCGCGCTTCTTTATGATTATTTTTGAACTCGTATACATAACCTGCTTTCGCAATTCTACTTTGATGTTCAGATTCTACAAGTTCACGTACTTTATTGTATTCCTCGTTACTTGGTACTAAAATTTTACTACCTCTTGTCTTATCAGCTAACATAAGCTTCATATTTCCCGGTAAATTATCTTTCATTTGTTCTTGCCAATACAAATAGTCGTGTCCTTCTTCTTTTAAATCATGAAGGACTGCAAAAGGTATAGCTAAAGAATTGATTAAAAAGCTTTCTAAAGGCATTTCACTCATTTTCAAATAAAATATGACAAACTGTACTTTTGATTGAAAGATATATTCTTTATCATTCCATTTCAACATAATATCATTCGTTACAAAATTCTCACTTATGATTTCTTCATTTCGATCATTAAACCATCGTTTAACAATGCGTTTTTGATTATCATCAACCATTAATTGCGCATACTTTAAACCTTTATTATTATAATAATCAATGACTTGCGTCCTACCTTGTTTGTTCAACCATTCAATTCGCTCAACTATTCTAAAACCGTAGTTCTTCTTATATATAATTCTACCTTTTACTTCGCCCATATTTTTAATTTCTGCTGAATTATTATTACCTTCAATTTCCCAAAATCTTGGCAATGGCACTTGGTTAAAGAATAAAGGTTTTGAAGCATGATCATCATTATTTGCGAAAAACTGATAAGGTGTTATGACATTTGAAGGTAAGAAACCATCTTCTTCAATGACAATGGTCTGTACATTCACCTTTGCGTTCTCAAATGTTTTATAAAGTCTTTGTGTTCGTATATCGAAAGATTCAAATAGATTAATCATGTAGCACCTCTTCAATTAAGTGAAACCACTTTTGTTTAATATTGTCAGTCTTGTATTGTTCAGCAAGTTCATAAGATTTCTCATGAAATGATGAAGTATCATTTTTGAAAAATTGAACAACTGCATTGGCTAAATTATCGACGATTTCTTGTTCTGATTGGTGACTTTTATCGAATGGAATTAAATAACCATTTTCATGATGACTGATAAATGTCGTGTTTCCATAATCGACATCAAATCCTATCATCCCTAATCCAGAGCCGACAGCTTCCATCAATGTTAACCCGAAACCTTCGCTCGTTGAACCTGCGAAAAACAATTCATAATTCGCATATACATCTTGTAACTTCACATGTCCTAAAAGTTTGATATAGTCATTTGCTTCATTTTCATCGATTAATTTTTGAAGCATGTTTCTTTCAGCGCCTTCTCCGTATATATCAAATATCAAATCTGGAATAGATTGTTTTGCTTTGACAACGGCTTTTACTAACCAATCTATATGTTTTTCACTGGCTAATCTTGATGCCGTTATGACTGAATAAGGCTTTCTATTATCCGGTACAATCACATCATGAATACTACCAACAGGCACTGTATAAATCTTTGGAAGGTTGCCGTAATATTGATTAAATTGATTGCTGAGAACTGTTTTTTGTCGGTCTGTTGCTGCAATATAAAAATCAATTTCTCTTGAATGAGAAAATACATATTCATAATAATTATTCCATAGAATATAATCATCAGTTGTTGAATTTTCACTATAATGTTCAGCATGAATGACAACACCTAATTGAGACTCGCCTTTATTTTGAATAACAGGTTGAGCCATTCCTTTAGACCGGTCAATAAGCACAATATCCCTTGAAGTTAAATGCAGACATTTCATGAAATAAGCTACAAATTCCTCTTTAGAATAGAAAATTTGATCCTTAAACATATATAACTGACCGTTATTATTTAAATACTCGTTATAAGCAATAGAACCATCTTCATTATAGAATTGTCTCATATAAACTTTCGCTCTATTTTCATGTGGCGCATAATATTCCGAGAATGTTCTAGTGTAAGTATAGAAATCTTTCCTGATTAACTTTCCTCGAGAAACAAATTCTGCTCTATCCACATATGGCTTACCTTGTTCCTTTAGAAAACATGTCACGTATGTTTGATTCGTTTCACTAAACAACTTTACTATTTTTTTATTTTCTTCTCGACGTGTTATTTTCATATCAAGCGTATCAATTAAATTATTTATGGTATAAGTAGTAGGTGCAATTTTAATATCTGTAAAATATTGATATATCCAAATAATTTCATGATCATAATATCCCATATGACTTGTTAAAGTTTGAATGTTCTCACGTGTCATAAAGTCTAAAAATACAAATTTCAAACTTTCCTTTTGTTCACGTAGCATCTTAGCTCTATAAAATTGGGCATATTCGATGCCGCTACTTGCCCAACCAATACTATAATTAATATTATATATTGTCATAATAAGTCCCGTCCTTACAAATTATCATAATTATAAAAATTACAAACAAACTAACCTTCCGCAATTCTCTTTTTAAATAATTATATAATATTTGCATTTAATAAAACAAGCTAAGAGTGCAATCTCTTAGCTTGTTTTTAAAATTACTGATTATCATGATTATTTTTACGGCGACTTCTAAATAACAAAGCACCACCAAAGACTGCAAGTAAGCCACTCATCAAACCAGAATTCTGTTTAGTTTCACCTGTATCAGGTAACTTTTCATCATCAGAAGACTGATCACCATTATGATCCTTAATTTCATTAGAATCTGCATCTTCTTCAATATGATTATTTAAAGTATTTACTTCATAATTATCATCTTGAACAACATTGTTTATATTAGTATCAACTTTATTTGAAGTCTCATCTATATTCATAGCGTCACTTCCAATTTCGCTCATTGAGTCACTCATGCTTTCTGATGTACTTTCACTTGTTGATTCACTTGTACTTTCTGAATCACTTTCACTTGTTGATTCACTTGTGCTTTCTGAGCCACTTTCACTCATTGAGTCACTCATACTTTCAGAACTGCTGTCGCTTGTTGACTCACTCGTACTTTCTGATGTACTTTCACTCGTTGATTCACTTGTACTTTCTGATCCACTCTCACTTGTTGATTCACTTGTACTTTCTGAACCGCTGTCACTCATTGAATCACTCATACTTTCTGACTCGCTATCACTCATTGAATCACTTGTACTTTCTGAGTCACTTTCGCTTGTTGATTCACTAGATGATTCTGAAGTTATTTCTTCATATACATAAACTACAGTTTGCGGATCTCTAGTATAAACACCTGATTCACTACCATTAACTTCTTTGAGTTTATAATTACCAATTTGCTCTGGATGTGTCGAACTATAGTCTTCTCCTACTTTGCCATTCAATACTGTATCTGGTTGTATTGGGTTTCCATTCTCATCCACATATCTCACTGTTACATGACCGTCTGCTTTTTGATACACGTACGTCACTGTTTGATTGTCTCTTGAATATTCTCCTGTTGGGTTGCCTTCTGTTCCTAAATAATTGTATTCATTGATTTGTTCTGGATGTGTCGAACTATAGTCTTCTCCTACTTTGCCATTTAATACTGTATCTGGTTGTACCGAATTACCATTCTCATCCACATATCTTACTGTTACATGACCGTCTGCTTTTTGATACACGTACGTCACTGTTTGATTGTCTCTCGAATATTTACCCTCTGGGTTACCTTCTGTTTCTAGATAATTGTATTCATTAATCTGAGTTGGATGTGTCGAACTATAGTCTTCTCCCACTTTGCCATTTAAAGTTGTTGGTTCTTGAATTTTATTACCTTCTTCATCCACATATCTTACTGTTACATGACCATCTGCTTTTTGATACACATATGTCACTGTTTGATTGTCTCTTAAATATTCACCCTCTGGGTTGCCTTCTGTTCTTAAATAATCATATCCTTCTATTTCGCTTGGATGTGTCGAACTATAATCTTCTCCCACTTTGCCATTCAAAGTTGTTGGTTCTTGAATTTTGTTTCCATTCTCATCCACATATCTTACCATTACATGACCGTCTGCTTTTTGATACACATATGTCACTGTTTGATTGTCTCTCGAATATTCTCCAGTTGGGTTACCTTCTGTTTTTAAGTAATCGTATCCTTCTATTTCGCTTGGATGTGTTGAAGTGTAGTCTTCTCCTACTTTGCCATTTAAAGTTGTTGGATTTTGAATTTTGTTTCCATTCTCATCCACATATCTTACCGTTACATGACCGTCTGCTTTTTGATACACGTACGTCACTGTTTGATTGTCTCTCGAATATTTACCCTCTGGGTTACCTTCTGTTTCTAGATAATTGTATTCATTAATCTGAGTTGGATGTGTCGAATTATAGTCTTCTCCTACTTTGCCTTTTAAAGTTGTTGGATTTTGAATTTCAGTGCCTTCTTCATCCACATATCTTACTGTTACATGACCGTCTGCTTTTTGATACACATATGTCACTGTTTGATTATCTCTTGAATATTTACCCTCTGGGTTTCCTTCTGTTTCTAGATAATTGTATTCATTAATCTGAGTTGGATGTGTCGAACTATAGTCTTCTCCCACTTTGCCTTTTAAAGTTGTTGGATTTTGAATTTTGTTTCCATTCTCATCCACATATCTTACCGTTACATGACCGTCTGCTTTTTGATACACGTACGTCACTGTTTGATTGTCTCTTGAATATTTACCCTCTGGGTTTCCTTCTGTTTCTAGATAATTGTATTCATTGATTCGCTCTGGATGTGTTGAAGTGTAGTCTTCTCCTACTTTGCCATTTAAAGTTGTTGGATTTTGAATTTCAGTGCCTTCTTCATCCACATATCTTACTGTTACATGACCGTCTGCTTTTTGATATACATATGTCACTGTTTGATTATCTCTTGAATATTCTCCCGTTGGGTTGCCTTCTGTTCTTAAATAATCATATCCTTCTATTTCGCTTGGATGTGTCGAACTATAGTCTTCTCCCACTTTGCCATTTAAGGTTGTTGGATCTTGAATTTCAGTGCCTTCTTCATCCACATACCTTACCGTTACATGACCGTCTGCTTTTTGATACACGTACGTCACTGTTTGATTGTCTCTCGAGTATTCTCCCGTTGGGTTACCTTCTGTTTCTAGATAATTGTATTCATTGATTCGCTCTGGATGTGTTGAAGTGTAGTCTTCTCCTACTTTGCCATTTAAAGTTGTTGGATTTTGAATTTCAGTGCCTTCTTCATCCACATATCTTACTGTTACATGACCGTCTGCTTTGTGATATACATATGTCACTGTTTGGTTATCTCTTGAATATTCTCCCGTTGGGTTGCCTTCTGTTCCTAGATAATTGTATTCATTGATTCGTTCTGGATGTGTTGAAGTGTAGTCTTCTCCTACTTTGCCATTCAAAGTTGTTGGTTCTTGAATTTTGTTTCCATTCTCATCCACATATCTCACTGTTACATGACCGTCTGCTTTTTTATACACGTACGTCACTGTTTGATTATCTCTTGAATATTTACCCTCTGGGGTACCTTCTGTTTCTAGATAATTGTATTCATTAATCTGAGTTGGATATGTCGAGCTATAGTCTTCTCCTACTTTGCCATTCAAAGTTGTTGGTTCTTGAATTTTGTTTCCATTCTCATCCACATATCTTACCGTTACATGACCGTCTGCTTTTTGATACACATACGTCACTGTTTGATTATCTCTTGAATATTCTCCCGTTGGGTTGCCTTCTGTTCTTAAATAATCATATCCTTCTATTTCGCTTGGATGTGTCGAACTATAGTCTTCTCCTACTTTGCCTTTTAAAGTTGTTGGTTCTTGAATTTTGTTTCCATTCTCATCTACATACTTAGAAATAACTTGTCCGTTTGCTTTAACAAAGTAATATACAATATTTTGACCACTTGTTGTAAACGTTACTGTATCTGTTTGTCTATCAAATTGAGTTTCATACGATGCTGTCACATTTACAAAATCATACCCCTGATTATATAAAGCATTCTTTTTATTATCTATTGTTGCTTTCCCTTTAATATCACCTTCATACTCAATCGCAGGTGCTATTTCTTTTCCTGTATCTTTATCTACATATTTCACATTAGCAACACCTCTTGCTACATATGTAAATTCGGTAATTTGGAATTCTTGTCTGTTTGTGTATGCACCTGTAGACCCTGATAAAGCTAGCGTATAACTTTGATTAGGATCGATATATTCAGTCATATCTTTAATGAAATCGTAAGATTTATTTTGAGTATCTGTATACGTAATTTTCATTATTTTTGTTTTACCGTCATATTCAACTAATATATCAGTAAATTTATTTTGAATTGGTCCACCAACAAATTGCATTGTATCTTCATCTGTAACTGCCATGTTGTTTTTATCTGTAGATACGAATGCTCCCATTGTTTTTGTACGATTTTTACCAAATTCTTCAGGGTCTGGTACAAATGTAGCTTCTCCCGATCCGTTATACCAAGTATCTAACTTAAATCCAAATGCTTTAGGCAGTCCGCCGATACCAAGTCCTCCACCATATGAACCTATATCGTTAATCGAATTTGGATGGAATACAATACCGATTCCATCAGCACCTTTATTAGCTGCATTCTTATTCCCTAAATTTACTTTCCCTTTTAATTTAAAGCTTTGGGACATATCAATTTTACTATTTAAAGAAAAACTACCTTTTTTACTTGGTTCATCTGTAGTTAGAGTTACTATGCCAGTATTTTTATCGTACTTTGCATCCCCGTTTAACTTGAAATAATCTGTGAAATTATCTTTTGTTACTGTTGATGTGTTAGATTTAGCAGCGTTTGTAGCAGCTACACTCGCAACTTTCATACTTTGCGTATTCGCTTTAACACTTGCGACCTTTTTAGCAGTCTTCGTTTCTGTCACTTCAGGTTGAGTTGTATTGCTTACTTGAGTGTTTGTTTCTGACTTTTCCGGTTTTGTTGTTTCAGAAACTTTTTGTTCTTTACTTACTGTTGTTTCTGATTGCTTTTGTTTAGGTTCTTGTACTTCTTGTTTATTACTTACTTGAGATGAATTTTGTTCTTCTGTTCCCTGTTTTGTATCTGTAATTGTTTCTTTTGTTTCAGTTCCCTTTGGTTCTGACACTTCTGTTTCTTCATTGTGCGTCTCTTTTGGTTCTTGTTCTTTTGGTGATTCTTGTTTCTCATTAACATCTGTCGTTTCTATTTCTTTAGTAGCAGCCGTTTCAACTTGCTGTGATTCTTCTGTTTCTTGCGACTCTTCTGCTACCGGTTCTTGAACTTCAGATTCTTGCACTTCTGGTACTTCTTTTGTTTCTACTTGCTCTGTATCTTGTATCGTCTGTTCATTTCCCTGTTTTGTTCCCGTTACTTCTTCTTGCTTACTTTCTTGTTGCTCTGTTCCCTTAATTGTCGTTTGGCTTTCGTTCGTAAGTTTAGCTGCTTCTACTTCTCCATTACTAGAGATTAAAAATATCGCCCCGATTGCAACTGAACCAATACCTACTTTGAACTTTCTAATAGAAAATTTAAGATCCCGTTTTATTTTTCTCATCTTTCTTTTTCCCTTCACTATTTATAAATATTCTGTTGTTAATTATGTTTCACTCAAGTTTACATATTATACTATTTATACCTAACTAATGGTAGTTATTTTTGAAAAAATTTTAAAATATTTTTTAAAATGTTATCATTACTAGTTTTGTCAAACTTATTTTATAAACGTTTTTATTTAAAAATTAACTTCTTTAATGATTTTATATTTTAAAAACAACAATTGTGATGTTTTTCTATAACGTTTCCAAATAACCTATCATAATGAATTGATATTATTTAACTTGTTTCTCGTATAGTATAGTGATTTTAAAAGGGGGAATTTTTGATGAAGATTTTTGATGCACATTTTCATATTATTGATTTTAATTATGAAGTAAAAGAGAATAACGGCTATATGCCACCGAGTTATCTAACTGAGGATTATCAAGAAGAAACACAAAATATGAATATTGCTGGTGGTGCAATTGTATCCGGTTCTTTTCAAGGGTTTGATCAACAATATATACTTAAAGCACTAAGTGACTTAGGACCTGAATTCTGTGGTGTGACCCAATTGCCTTATAACGTTTCAGATGAAGAAATTGTTTCTTTGAATGACAAAGGCGTTCGTGCTTTAAGATTTAATGTTAAACGTGGTGGATCAGAGGACTTAGCACATTTGAGTGATTTCGCTAAACGTGTACATGACTTAGTAGGATGGCACAGTGAATTGTATATTGATTCAAAGAATTTACCAGACATTGAAGAAACGATATTATCTTTACCAGCCGTATCTATTGATCACCTCGGTCTGTCTAAGGAAGGTCTTCCAAATCTGTTAAGATTAGTCGACAAAGGCGTTCATGTAAAAGCAACAGGTTTCAGTAGAGTTGATTTAAATGTACAAGATACATTGAAAGAAATTTATCAGGCAAATCCAGATGCACTTATGTTTGGTACAGATTTACCATCAACACGTGCACCTAAACGCTTTACTTCTGAAGATATCCAACTCGTTCAAGATACTTTTGACGAAGCCGCAGCTCATAAAATATTTTATCAAAATGCTAAAGAATGGTATCGAAAGTAGAATGATACTGATAGTAATATAATAATTCAGTTTGTCTAGAAGTTTATATTTGGGAAAGATGTGAGTTTGTTCAGTCTTTAACTCACATCTTCTTCAATCTCTTGGCTTTACTCAATACTTAAGCCATGACTTTCGCTATCTCTTGGCTTTACTCACACATTAAGCCACGACTTGGACTATCTCTTGGCTTTACTCAACCATTAAGCCACGACTTCACTCATCTCTTGGCTTTACTCAACCATTAAGCCACGACTTCAGCCATCTCTTGGCTTTACTCAACCATTAAGCCACGACTTCAGCCATCTCTTGGCTTTATTCAGTACTTAAGCCAAGACTTGAGCCATCTCTTGGCTTTATTCAATACTTAAGCCATGACTTGGACAATCTCTTGGCTTTACTCAACCATTAAGCCACGACTTCGCCTATCTCTTGGCTTTACTCACACATTAAGCCACAACTTCAGCCATCTCTTGGCTTTACTCAATACTTAAGCCATGACTTCGCCTATCTCTTGGCTTTACTCACACATTAAGCCACGACTTTCATCAAATCCTTCACTCACATATCTCCATCTCCTCAATGTGTTTAATTTCAAAGTATAAGATTTCAGCTATATAATAGTAATTGAGATAAAAACTATATAGAAATGGAGTTTTGGTTATGAGTATATTTACTGATCAAGAGAAAGTAGACATTTTAGGAGATATAGTAAGTATTCGATCTGTTAATGATAATGAAATTGAAGTATGTGAATACTTGCAGAAATTATTAGCAGACCATAACATCGAGTCCGAAATCATTAAAATTAGTGAAACGCGTGCAAATCTAGTTGCTGAAATTGGTGAAGATGGTCCAATTTTAGGTGTTTCTGGTCATATGGATGTCGTTTCTGCTGGTGATGAAAGTAAATGGACATATGATCCGTTTAAACTGACTGAAGTAGATGGTCAGTTATTTGGTCGTGGCTCTGCTGATATGAAGTCTGGATTAGCTGCGCTTGTTATCAGCATGATAGACATACATGATCAAGGTTTATTAAAGCATGGTAGAATCCGTCTACTTGCAACGGCTGGTGAAGAAATTGCTGGTGAAGGTGCAAAAGCATTTCACGACAAAGGTTATATGGATGATGTTGAAGCACTCGTTATTGCTGAACCTTCCCAAGATAGAATTATTTATGCACATAAAGGCTCAATGGATATTCGCATCACTTCTCGAGGAAAAGCATCACACAGCTCAATGCCACATCTTGGATTTAATGCCATTTCACCGCTTGTAAAATTTATTTATAAAGCAGATGAAGGATTTACGAAATTCAATCAAACCAATAAACTACTTGGCGAACCAATTATGAATGCGACTATCTTCAATGGTGGTAACCAAGTTAACTCTATCCCTGAACACGCAGAGTCGGAATTCAATATTCGTACGATTCCTGAACATGATAATGATCAGTTCATTTCATATTTTAATGAAATTTTAAAACAAATAGAAACAGATAAGACAGATATTGAAATTGATACGTATATGTCTAGACCACCCGTTTACACAACAGGTCAAAATTCATTAATCGAGTTAGCTGTGAAAATGGGCGAAAAACATTTAAACACAACGCTTCCAACTGAAGCATCGCCAGGTGTTACCGACGCATCTGATTTATTAGTTTCTAAAGATGAGAACTTCTCATTTATAATGTACGGACCTGGTACAGTAGACCAAGCACATCAAGTAGATGAACATGTATCTAAAGATGCCTATCTTAAATTTATTGATTTATATACAGAATTCTTCCCTAAATACTTAGAAAAGTAATTCATTATAACCGGAGTGATAAACGTGAATACACAAATTCAACAACTTAAAAACATCATTGATTCATCTCAAGACATTACATTTTTTACGGGAGCAGGTATTTCGGTTGCTAGTGGTATACCTGACTTCCGCTCACTCGGTGGGTTATATGATCAAATCTCAGAAAATGGCTATTCCCCAGAATATTTATTAAGCACTGATTATTTACAAAGTGACCCAGAAGGATTTATGGACTTTTGTTTTCAATATTTACTCTTCACCGATAAAGAACCGAATATCGTGCATCAATGGATAGCTCAACTCGAAAAAGACCATCGTTCACTCGGTGTTATTACACAGAATATAGATGGTCTTCATAGCAATGCCGGCAGTCTAAATACAGATGAATTACACGGCACTTTAAATCGATTTTATTGTACAAAATGCCATCAAACATATACTAAATCTTATGTTATTGATAACCACTTACACCGTTGCGAATCATGTGGTCATACCATTAGACCAGACATCGTATTATATGGTGAAATGCTAGATCAAGACACAATATTCAAAGCATTAAACAAAATAAGAGAAGCAGACACACTCGTAGTACTCGGTTCATCCCTACTCGTACAACCCGCAGCAGGACTGATCTCAAACTTCGAAGGACAAAATCTAGTCATTATAAACAAAGACGAAACACCTTATGACGCAACAGCAAATATCGTCATACACGATGACATGGTAGCTGTTGTACAGGAGTTGTTGGGGTAAGTGAAACTTATAACATCTAAGTGTCACCTTTTATTCTTGATAACAAAATACACCCATGGTATTATTTAAGTATTAAAAAACACTCAGCAACTTTGGAAGGTCGGCTGAGTGTAAAAATTAAGGCGTATAGTCAATGCTATATTTCACCATGGCTTATTGAATTTAGTCGTTTGTGTTGCTGCACAAGCGACTATTTTTTATTGTCTTTTTTAAGCAATAAATAAATGGTAATAGGAAGTATTACTGTGTAAGTAATCTTGAATGTTAAATATATCTCTAGTTGCATACTTACATCTAAGCCCATATAATCACCTTCTTTCACCACGATCTAATAAGGCACGGTGAACATATAGGCAATCAATAAGCACGTTAATTTTTATGTACTAATTATAGCATGGTATCAAGGCTCTCAACATTTCAATACCTTATTTTTTTTGAGTAATAACATAAAAAGAGTCACAAGAATCTTGGTAATCAAGTTCTTGTGACTCTTTTCCTAATATATATAATGATATCTAACTAAATGGCCAAACTAATGGAATGAGTACTAAACATATAATCAATTGAATGATTAAAAATGGTAGTCCACATTTTACGTAATCCATAAATTTATAATTTCCTGGGATATAGATTTAATCAGTAGTATTAAATCTATATCCCTATACAATTATAACTTTAGTACCTTGTTTTTCCACTTTTAAAACAAATTCATCTGATATATTAATATCAGTTATCAAAATATCAACATCGTTCCAACTACATACTTTTTCTAGGTGGATTTTTTCTTCTTTCGAACTATCTGCTAACACAATTACCTTTTCTGCATTAGAAATAACTTGTTTTTTTATATCTGCTGAAAATATATGATTTTCACTTATAAACTGTGTATTCATACCACTAATACTTATATATGCAGTTTGAAAATGATAATTTTTTAATTCAGAAATTGCTTTAGGACCAACCACCTCTTGTAGCGCACTTCTAATCGTTCCACCAATTATATGTACATTAACATTATTTAATTGGCTTGATTCCATGGCAGTGTGAAGAGCACACGTTACTAAATTATAATGAAATTTTGTAGGTAAATATTTTATTAGAGCACTGATTGATGTACCAGCATCTAAAAAGATAGTATCATGCTCAGTAATATATGCAGAACCATATTTTCCTATTTTGTCTTTTTCTGTTTTGTGTATTTTTGTTCTATCTTTATATGGGTATTCAGTATGATTAGCATTGATACTTTTAGCACCACCATGAATTCTTTGTAGTTTATCCATCTCTTCTAAAGCTCTTAAATCACTACGTATTGTCGCTCCAGACACATTAAATTTCTTTATCAATTCTTCAACAGAAATGCGCTCATGTTCATTAACGTATTGCACAATCTCATTCCTTCTATCCCAAAAGGTCATAAATACACTTCCCTTAGTATTATACTATTTATATAATACCCTCTCTGATAGTCAAATTAAAATCTTTTTTTATTTCCATTAAATTTTCAGAACTAAGCACATTATTAAGTTCACCATTAGTAATAAGATAGATTTTTGCTGCTTTATTAACTGTTTCTATTAGTCCGAAACAATCACTAAAAGAAGTACCTGCAGAAAAAATTCCATGTTGTGGCCAAATCACTACTCTATGTTCTAATAGTTTCAAAGCTGATTCTTCTCCTATTTTTCTATTACCGCAAACCATCCATGGCATTAATCCAATACCTTCAGGTAAAAGAATAATACATTCAGTACATAAGCTCCATAAAGTTTTAGTGAATTTCAACTCATCTAATTCATGTTTTATCGTCATTGCTACTATTTCTGTTGCATGATTATGCATTATTATTTTATGATTAGGATCTACTTTCAATCTACTAGAGTGTCCTAATAAGTGCGTATATAATTCACTTGTAGGATAATTGGAATTATTAAATCCATATACTATTTCTACACAATCTAATGTGTCTGCAACTTTTATAACTCCTGTAAGATCATCTAAATGGTCTTTAATAACTCGAAAATGACTTCCAGATGCAGTAATAGCAATATATTTATTCCTTAAATTATTAGGTATATTTTCAAAATTTATAAATCGATTTGACTCAATAATTTCAAATTCATCAACTTCATCATCGCTTAGCAGATAACTAATATTCCCCGCGTTATATTCGTCCCAACCTTTCTGCCACATTTGAAAAGTAATATTACCTATTTCCTCAAGAATATTCATTGTTCTCTTCCTCCTTTCTCAAGTTTTTATAAAAAATTACTTCATATTTAAAATAATAAAGGTATAAACCAATCAATAGGCATATAAAAGTAAGTAAAATTTGACTCGATAAAAAACTATAAATAAGTATTATCGTTGAAAAGACTAATAGTAATTTATAAAATGTTTTCATTTTTTATAACGCCTCACTATCAGCATAACTTTTAGCTTTTTTTATCATACCTTTATACATCCAATAAAAGGCACCTAGCCAAACAATGGCTAAAGCAATAAATACTATATTACCTTCAGCAGCTAATCCAAATATATATCTAAAATCTGGTCCTTCAAAAGTCGACCAAGTTAACTGAGTACCTTCTTTTACCTTCACAACACCTGTGGAATTCGCTAAATCTGTAATAAAAGGTGCAAAGAATGTTGCTGCGTATAAAAATATAGGGGTAGTAATAATCCCCATTATTATCATCCTTAATAAATTACCTCCAGTTATTAAAAATGCTGCAACAAAGAAAGATATATTAATTATTCCTGCAAACGGTAATACCTTATTACCTGGTAAAGTAATAGCAAAAAGAATTGAAATTGGTATTAAGATAATTGCAGTTACCCATAGTTCATTTCTCCCAGCTAATACTGGCCAGTCTAAACCTATAAATACTTCTCTACCACTAAATTTCTTTCTCATAAATTCTGACACAGCGTCAGATATTGGAGATAAGGCTTGCATAAATAATTTAGATACCATAGGAAACAACGTCATTGCTGCTGCTGCTTTTATTGCTAAACCTAGTGATCCAGAAACTCCATAACCAGCCGCAAAACCTAGTAATAGCCCAATGATACCTCCCATTATATGATTTTCAGCAAATACTCCAATTTTTTCTTTCAAAGCATCTGCATCCATTTTCTTATTTAAAAAAGGTACTAAATCCATAAGTCTATTTAATGGATATAAAATAACAGCTAATAATGTTATGAAATGAGGAACAGTAATTCCTGGTATACCTGTCAATTTATTAATATGATCTCCCCATGCATCACCTGCTTTTAATTCTAAAATCACTTGAATTCCAGCAACTATAAACCCCATAATCATACTCCCTGAAATAGCAGACACCATTACAGCTGTAAATATCTTATTCCATACATTCCACATATCAACATTTAAAGTCTTAGTTAGATTTAATAAAAGCATGATAATATTTATTCCAACAGTAAGTGGAAACATTAGAAATGCATATGGCCACGCCCAAGAAATACTAGCCATACCTGTCCACCCACCATCTATAGCGGTTAATGTAATTCCCGTTAATTTTGCTAATTCTTTTGCCGCAGGACTAATTGCGTCTAACATAAATCCAACAACTAACATCATACCTGTGAAAGCTACTCCTAATGTAATAGCTGATGACAATGCATCTTTGAATTTCATCCTCACTATCATACCAATGACTAACATTATTAAAGGAACAAAAACTGCTGCTCCCAAATCTAAAACATAATTAACAATTATTTTTAAAGTTTCCATATACACAACCCCTTTAAATGGATATAGTTATCAACTAATTGCGTCTATAATTTTTTGCAGTTCTTGTTCTTGTCCCATTCCAGTTAAAAATGCAATTCCATCAATGACAGGAATATCGTATTGTTCTTTAGGCTTAGTTATTGCTACATATACATCTGCCGATTTTATAAATGTACTAATTGATTTTATATCTACCGCTTCAACTTCAGCACTTACTTTTCTTTCTTTTAATAATTTTTCAACCTTTGATGCTACCGTTTGAGACGTTGCTACACCTGACCCACATGCTACTATTACTTTTGCCATAATTATTCTCCTCCTATAAAGTCATTAATAACTTTTTCGATTTTAAATTTATTTTGTTCATTTATAATTAATTCCATTTCTTTTTCCTGCATAAATAAATTCATAAGTTTTGACAATACCTCAACCTGTCCCCCATCTTTAGTTACACCTAAAACAAATAATAATTTTGCTTCACACATTTCATCACCAATACCCATCTGAATAAATGATATTGGCTTTTTCAGTCGAATAAATGATATAAATGGTTTGATTAGATGATTAGGATCAGTATGTGGAATAGCCAATTCACACGTTTGTGTAACTAATCCTGTTGGATAATTTTTTTCTCTCTCTTTTATACTTTCTTTAAATGATTCTTTAACATAACCTTTACTAAGCATTTCACTTGAAAACCAATCAAAAAAACTATCTTTATCTTCATAATCACAATCTAGGTAAATTAAACTTTCATTTAACAAACTCAAATTATCAGATCCTTTCTATTCATATTCACTTCTAACCAATCAATATATTCCTTATACAAATCTTGATAAATTACAGAAGATTCATCTGGTTTGATAACCTCTTTTATTTCTACCATATTCTCAAATGTCTCTGATAAACTATTATATATAGTTTTTGAAGCTGCAATTAAAACAGCACCAAACGCTGCATTAGGATTTTTTGTGATTAGAATTTGTTTGTTTAAAATAGAGCTTCTAATTTGTAACCACGCTTTACTTTTAGTGCTGCCACCGGCTACGTATATTTTTTCAATTTTAGACCCTGTTAATTTTTCAATTTTTTCAAATGCCATTTTTTCAATGTATCCGACAGCTTCAAGTCCAGCTAAAAATTTTTGTTCTTTATTCAAATTTTTATTATCTATTAACTTAGCTTCACTATTGTAAAATGGGAATCTCTCACCATTTATTAGTAAAGGATAAATAAAATCATTGGAAGGATAAAATTCTTGTGCATAACTATTTAGATTATCAAGCTCGTCATTTCTGTACCATTTACTTATCCAATCTCCACCAATATTAGAAGCACCTCCTGGCATATAGTAGCCTTCAGGATGACGATGAGAATAAAAAATTTTATCACTTATTATTTTTTTAGTAACACCTTTTAAAACAAGTGTAGTACCTATTGTAGAACTCCATTGATTTAAACCAATTGCACCACTTGCAAATTGAGAAGCGCACCCGTCAGTTAATCCTGCAACTATTTGTATATTATTATTTATATTTAAATAGTTAGATAAATTTGGATCAATAAAAGATATAAAAGTTCCTGGTTCTACTACTTTAGGGAAATTATTAATGTCAAGACCAATTTTACTCACATCATTCCACGCTAAATTAGAAACATCAAAACCTGATTTTAAAGCATTAGTATAGTCAGTAATTTTATAAACACCCGTAAGCTTACCAATAATAAAATCTGTAGCATGTACCCATTTGTCTATATCTTTATACTTTTCATGAAAATTATTTTTGAACCATAACATTTTAGGTAATGAATAAGATGATTTCATAGAAATATTCATTGTAGCCTCAATTTCAAGTGCTTCTTTACTTGATCTATCATCAGAGTACATCAATGCATTGTGTATAGGCTTATTATCACTATTCAAAGGTATTATCGTCCCTGATGTAGAAGTAACTGAGATAGATACCAAATCATCACATCTAGTTTTAATATTTTTCAAACAGTCTAATATTGATTGCCACCAAACATTTGGATCTTGTTCTATACGCCCATCATCGAA
Organism: Mammaliicoccus sp. P-M59; assembly: GCF_022386135.1. Classification (NCBI taxonomy): domain Bacteria; kingdom Bacillati; phylum Bacillota; class Bacilli; order Caryophanales; family Staphylococcaceae; genus Mammaliicoccus; species Mammaliicoccus sp. P-M59. Next base: position 121,321 of record NZ_JAJNJJ010000002.1, read on the forward strand.
TTTAAATTCTCTACTTACTTCATCTAAGATATTGCCCTTGTCATCCGTTATAACAAGCCTTACACCTTGAGTACCAACATCAATACCCAGTATTTTTTTCAAACTTTAATCACCTCTTTTCAATAACTCCTGCCTGTATTTCTCTGCATCTAAATTCAGAATATCTGCAATTTCTTGTTCTGTAAGTATCTTTGGGATTCCTATACTCTTTGCATGCACAAATACTTCTGCTGCAGCTTCCACAATTGAAGTTCTAGTCAATGCCTCTTTAGATGTGCTACCTACTGTAATCAAGCCATGGTTTTCTAGTAATAAACCCGAACCTCCAACAATTTGATTTTTCACTACCTCATTTGCTAGTTCAACTGAACAAGGTTTTACATATTTAACTAAAGGCATATTCCCAGCTATAGCTACATGATCTGGAAATAAAAAAGGTATCTGTTTATATCCAGAACTTAAAATAGCTAATGTGAAAATTGGATGAGTATGAACAATAAATTTTATTGAATTATCTTTTAAATACATTAATCTATGCATTTCAATTTCTGATGAAGGTCTTAAATGATCATTTAAAATATTTCCAGTATTTTTATCAATTGGTACCCAATCACTTATTTTTACTTCATCTAAATTAAAACCACTTGGTGAAATCCAGATTACATCTTCATCAATTACACTTATATTTCCACCTGGTCCAGCTGCTAATTTTTGCTTGATAATTTCTTTTCCTAAAAACTCAAGTTCCAAATGCAAACTTTGCGAGATTTTCATTACAACACCTCTTTAAAATTTATTTATATAATCAACCTTTATTTCTTCTTTATTTACAGTAACTTTAGTTAAAGAAGCATTATCAACTTTTAACTTTCTATAAGAATAATTTGGCATTTCTAAGATGGCAACGATTAAAAGTCTTATGAAAGTATTATGTGAAAAGATTAAAACATTTTGATTTTTATCAATGTGTTTAAAATCTTCAATAAAAGTTAATGCTCTTCTTTTCACTTCCAAATATGACTCCCCTATTTCTCCAATTCTTACATTATCGTCATCCTTTGAAGTTACCCATTCATTCCATTCTTTAGGATAACGTTCCCAAATTTCTTGTTTAGTTAATCCTTCCCATTTCCCAAAATCCACTTCTATCACACGATTATCAATCTCAATTTCATCTGAATTTGTCATTAGTTTTGCAGTTTCTTTTGCTCTAATCAGAGGTGAGGATATAATTTTAGAAATTTCTATATTTTTTAATAAAAATTTGTTTTTAACAACTTGATATTCACCTTTTTTAGATAAGTTAATATCTGTACGTCCACAGTACATATCTCCATTTGCATTCCATTCTGTTTCTCCATGTCTAATAAAATATAAAGTAACTATAATTACCACTTCACTTTCATTTTATTTTCATTTGATTGTTAATTTGATAATAAACTAACAATTCTGATAAGTCAATAAAAATTTCATTATTATTGTAATTATATACAATATAAGCAAGATGATTAATTCAATAAAAAAAGTAGAATTCCCCATAAGGGATTCTACTTTTTGCTGCTTTTTATCTCATTTATTAATTCATCTATCTTAGAATCATTCAAAAAGTTACTAATAGGTACAATACGCGTGTTAGGATGAACCTTTTTCGTTCTATCAAGTAAGTCTTGGTGTACAACTATTATATTTGTATCTTGTGGTACATCTTCAATTCTATAATGTTTTACAAATATATCATTAACATTTTCCTTTTGCAGTTTCCTTCTAAATGTAGTTGCTCCCATTGCACTGCTTCCCATCCCAGCATCACATGCAAAAGCAATTTTGTCATAAGTATTATTCAAATTAATATTTTCATTTCTAATATCTTTTTTGCCTTCTTGTTTCATAGATTTTGATTTCTCTACATTTTCTTCAAATGAAAAGTCATCCATATCTTTTTTATCGTATTTTAGAATAATTGCTGTAAAAATAAATGTGACAATAGTGGCAACTAATACACCTGCAATTACCCCTAAATAATTACCTTTAGGTGTTAATATTAAATATGAAATAATTGATCCTGGACTAGGTCCAGCAACTAATCCCACATTGAATAATTTAAATGTAATAATACCAGACATACTACCCAATATCATCGGTATTAGTGTTAGTGGTTTCATTAATACATATGGGAAGTACAACTCATGTATACCACCAATAAAATGTATTACAGCTGCACCAGGAGCGGTACGTTTTGCTACTTTTTGACCAAATACTGAATACGCAAGTAACAAACCTAATCCAGCTCCAGGGTTAGAAGCTACCATGAAATATATAGATTTCCCGTTTTCTAAGGTGTTCTGTAATCCTAATGGATAATATACGCCTTGATCTATAACATTATTTAAGAATAAAATTTTAGCTGGTTCATTAATAATAGCTACTAATGGTAACATTCCAGCATTAACTATAAATTCTATTGAATTTGTAATTAATCCATTTAATAACTCAATGACTGGTCCAATGAATAGAAACGATAAAATCATTAGTAAAAAACCTATAATACCAATTGAAAAATTATTAACTACCATTTCAAATCCTGCTGGTATTTTATTTTCTAAATATTTATCTGTTTTCTTCATTATAAGACCACCAATTGGTCCAACTATCATTGCTCCTAGAAACATCGGAATATCGGTACCAATTATAAGTCCCATTGTCCCAATTGCTCCTAAAACCCCTCCACGATGTCCACCAATCATCTTACCACCAGTAAATGCCAATAATAGAGGTAATAAATAAGTTATAGAAGGTTCAACTAACATTGCTAGATTTTTGTTAGGAAACCATCCCTTTGGTATAAACAAAGCAGTAACTAATCCCCAAGCTATAAATGCACCTATATTAGGTAACACCATATTAGTCAAAAATCCACCAAACATTTGGACACGAGCTCTTAAAGATAATGATTTTTTCTCACTATTCATGATTATCTCCCCACATCTTCAAATATTTTTTCTTTATTATATTTAATGCTTTCATAGATATTCGTGATATCCTTTGCTAGCAGATCATCTAATTTCGAAATTTGCTTAACCGTATTTTCTATCCCGTTTCTGCTTATCGACTTTTGAATAGATTGTGACTCTACATCATCTTTGGAGTCATATAAATATGCAGATGCTATGATTTTTTTGCCGATACTATTATCTAAATTCATATTGTTTAACTTTTTAACTGGTGCAACTAATCGATCATCAGATTGTAATTTTCTAATTGGATCCCTTCCAACTCTATTTACACTGTCTAATATGCCATTTTGAGTATGTCTCTTGACAGTTTCTTTAATATACAGTTGTAACTCTTCTTCATCCATTTTATATTTAGTTATAAAATAGTTTTTATTTTCAGATAAGTAATTAATGACTAATTCATAAATTCTTTTATCTTTAGCTGCTTCTTGTATTGTAGGATAATCAAATAAGTGTCCAATATATGCAAAGGCTGCATGTTCAGCATTTACAAGGAATAATTTCCTTTCTATAAAGGGTTCTAAATTATCTACAAGGCGAACATTGTCAGAAAAGAATTTCTCAGCTTGAAACAATTCTTTCCTATTAATAACCCACTCATAATAAGGTTCAACTGAGGCAATTATTTCCCCTTCTCTTTCAATAGATAAACACTGTCTATCTATTGTGGAATTAGCAAAGTAGGCTATTTCTTGAATCTTATTAATCTCATTCTTTGTTGAGATTTTAATTATTTCATTTTTTAATCGATCAGTAGCATTTATAACATTTTCATTAGCTATAATATTAATAGTTTTTTTAGCCTTTTCTCTAATCAATAATCCTTCTTTTATAGTATGTGCTATCTTACTTAAATTATTTGCACCAACAGATGTTGTAATAATATCAGCTTTTTCTATCAATTCTTTAACTTTTTCTGGTTCATTAATACTATTTATCGCAGTAACTTCTGTAATATCAATGTAACTTCCAACATTGTTAAATAACTCTATTTTATAACTATTATTTTTATTAATATCTTCTATTACGCGATTATTTGTATCAATAAAACAAATTTTATAATCATTGCTATTTAGTATATTTCCAATCAAACCTCTTCCTATATTGCCCGCTCCAAAATGAACTGCTAACATTTTATCACCTACTCTAGGTTGGCATGATATTGCCAAAGATTTTTTATATCTATATTTTTATCTGATATGATTAATAGCGCTATTATATCTCCTAATATTAATAAAGATTGCTCAAATAAACTTGTCATTGGCTGAACAGACTCTATTTCATCATCTAAATTTAATTTAGTACGTACCGGTATTCTTATAAATAAATCCGTAAACTCTTTCATTGAGCTTGTTGGATTTGAACCAAAATGTACAACTCGTGCTCCATATTTTTTGGCTTTTTCAGCTATTATTAATGGAAAGGCACTTTGTCCACTGCCAGATCCAACAATCAACAAATCTTTTTCTGTAATTGCCGGTTCAGTTATTTCTCCTACAATTACAGTATCAATACCAATATGTGCTAACCTTTTTGCAATTGCTTTTAAAGATAGAAGAACACGACCTACACCAACAAAAAATACTTTTCGTGCAGAATTTATTTCCTGAATTACCTGTCCAACTTCTTCATTATTTACAACTGTCAATGTCTTATTTATTTCATTGACAATATCATTTTTAGCTTCAATATAATCCATAATAATCCCCCTCATTAAATATTCGGTAATAAACCCAAAATAGTATTTTTATTTTCACTTAATGTATGACCTTTTAAAAATAAGCTTGTACTACCTAACACCAAATTATCTGCTCCAGATGAAACCAAATTAAATATTGTTTCCATTGAGACTCTTCCATCTACTTGTATGCTGACATCTAAATCACGTTCATCTATCATTTTTTTTAAATCAGAAACTTTTCTGTTCGCATATGTTACTTGCTTTTCATTTTTGTTTGTAGCAAATCCCGGATTAATCAACATTAAACAAACCATATCAATTTGATCAATTACATATTCAAGAGATGATAAAGGAGTAGAAGGATTAAGTGCTACACCCACTTTAGAACCAGATTCTTTAATAAGTTTTATATATCTATCAATATGTTTTGAGGATTCTAGATGAAATGTAATACTTTCTGCACCAATATTAATAATTTCATTAATAAAAAATTCATTATTATCTGACATGATGTGTACATCGAAATTTAAATTCGTCTTTTTTCTTAGAGCTTTTATAGTGTCTAAGCCTAGTGGCATACTAGGACTAAACGATCCATCAATTACATCTATGTGTAGATTATTTAATCCATTTTGCTCAATTTCATTAATTGATTTTTCTAAATTAATTAAATCTCCACACATAATTGAAGGTGACAATATAATATCTTTCATTGAAAACCACTCCTTTTTTTAATATTGTAAGCGCTTGTAACAAACAAGTCAACACAAACATGCATAAATCGTCATTTATTAATCCTGTTTATGCACGTTTGTAATTTGACGATAAGAAATTTTTATGTAAAATTAAAATATAAAAGGGGGCTTTAATATGCTTAAAGAGGAACGTCAACAAAAAATTCTTGATAAACTAAACATTGAACAAAAAGTACTAGCAAGTGATTTAAGTCAAGAATTTAAAGTTTCTGAGGATACAATAAGAAGAGATTTAAAAGAATTAGCTGAACAAAAACTAATTAAACGTGTCCATAAAGGCGCCTTAAAAATAGGACCTCCAGTCACAGATTTCTTTAATAGACAATCTGTTTCCGAGAAATCCAAAAATGAAATTGCAATAAAAGCTCTGCCTTTTCTAAAGGAAAATGCTTGTATCCTTATCGATGGTAGTACTACTAACTTAGAATTAGTTAAACAAATACCATCTGATTTTAAATGTACAATTATCACGAATAGTCCTCCAATCGCAATTTCTCTTGCCCATCACCCAAATGTTGATGTAATAAATTTAGGAGGCACTTTCTATAAACAGTCAATGATCAATGTTGGTATTGAAACTTATAAAAGTTTACAAAAATTGCATGTAGATTTATATATTATGGGGATTTATAATATCGATGTAGAACATGGTACAAGTGTCCCTACAATTCAAGAAGCTGAAATAAAACAAGCAATGTCTGAGGTAGCAACCGAAGTATTAGCAATGGTAACACAAGACAAAATAGGTACTATAAGTAATCATATTGCAACTAAAACAGATGATATTTCATATCTAGTTTCAACAAAATTTTCAGATGCTACTAAGACTGCTTTTGAACAAAAGAATATTGTATTAGTTGATTAGAATTTATTTTCAACTTTAATATTAAAGAGCAATACAACTTATATAATTAAGTTAGTATTGCTCTTTTCCTAATATATATAATGATATCTAACTAAATGGCCAAACTAATGGAATGAGTACTAAACATATAATCAATTGAATGATTAAAAATGGTAGTCCACATTTTACGTAATCCATAAATTTATAATTTCCTGGGATATAAATCATCGTATTTGGTGGTGTTCCTATTGGTGTCGCATATGCTGCTGATGCACCTACTGCTACTGTCATAAGTACAGCTTTTGGATCGATGCCCATATTATTCGATATGACGAGTGCTATAGGCGCCATCAAGGCTGCTGCAGCGGTATTAGACATTACTGAAGTTAAGATTGTGGTAATACTGAAAATGATACCTACTAAAATATATGGACCACTATTAGTACTTACAAAACCTACAACATAATCAGCTATCATTTTTGCTGCTCCTGTTTTTTCTAAAGCTGTAGCCATTGGCATCATTGAAGCTACAAGAATAATAGTAGATAAATCTAGAGATTTGTATGCTTGTTTTTCTGTTAAAGTTCTTGTTACGACAAGTATCAATGCTCCAATTATCGATACTATATGTAATGGAACACCAATTTGTTCTTCAAAGACCATGAATATAATGGCACCTAACAATACTAATACAGCTATAATCTGCTTGATAGAAGTTTGATTATCTTTATTTTCTTCATTATCTGTATATTCATCGTCACCTACTATTAAACCTCTATCTGGAATGAGTTTGTATCCTATTGTTAACATATATAAAATACCTACGATTGTTAAAGGTATACCAATCCAAGCAAATTCAAAAAAACCAAACTCTTTAACACCCGCATTGTTCATAACACTTTGCACCGCTAAATTCCCATTAGTTCCAACCAGTGTGATCATGCCACCTAGTGATGTTGCATATGCTAATGGCATAAGCAACTTAGATCTTGAAAAGTTTCCTTTATCCGCAAGCATTATAACAACTGGCAATAAGACTGCTGTCGTACTTGTATTAGATAAAAATGCTGAAAGTCCAGCAGCAATAAGCATGACAACTAATAATAATTGACGCTCAGTTTTTGCATATTTCGAAATATAGTTACCCACCTTCTTAGCAACACCTGTTTCAAACAAAGCGCCACCAATCACAAACATACCTGTGATTAATATAACAACTTCATTTGTATATCCTGAGAATAGCGTCTTACTATCGATAATCCCTGTTACAAAAAGCAATATAGATGTTAAAAGAGCTGTAATCGCTATTGGTAATTTTTCAGTTATAAATAATACTATTGCTACTACTAATATAATAATTGTCAAAACTGCAGATGACATATTTGACACCTCTCATTTTTAGAATGTAATATCAGTCCATCTTTCTTGTACTTTTTTAATAAATGGTTCACTTAAACCAATATATGAATATGGTTCTAAATGTTTCGTAACTTCATCTTCTGACATATGTTGCGTAATTGTATTATTTTTCAAAGCAATATTTAATAACTTTTCATCTTTTTCAAAAGCTTCCATCGAGATATCATAAATGACATCATGTGCTTTTTGTCTACCTATATATTTACCGAGCTCTAACATTAAGTTTTCAGATACGATGAGTCCTTTTAGTAAATATAGATTTCGTTCCATTTTATCTTCATGAACAATCATGTTGGAAAGTATTTTATGCATTTTATCAACTTGACTGCTTGTATAAATGCAAATTTGTGGGATATAGCTCCATTCAGTCGTCCAGAATGTCATATCTCTTTCATGTTCTTGTACCATTGCATCAAGACCTAAAGTTGCATTTCTTTGGACCAATCTTGTAAGACCAACCACATATTCACAAATCATAGGATTACGTTTATGTGGCATTGTACTACTCCCAATTTGACCATCTACATGTCCTTCTTCAATTTCACCAATTTCAGATCTTTGTAAATTAATAATTTCGTTCGCAATTTTACCTAAAGTACTAGAAATCATCGCGACGATATTAGAGAATTCAGCAAAGCCACTTCTTTGTACATGCCATGTTACAAGTGGTTCATATAATCCTAGATTTTCACAATATTTACGACGAACATCAAAACCAATTTCACCTAATGATGCTAATGTGCCTGCAGCGCCGCCAAATGAACCTAGTAAATATCGTTTCTTGCCTTCATTTAACCTTGTTAGATGTTCACCAATTTCATCAGCCCAGATTGCGATTTTATATCCTAACGTCACGGGTAAGGCATGCTGGCCATGTGTTCTACCAGGCATTACAACATCTTTATATTTTTCAGCTAACTTTAGAAGTAATCTAAGAAAATCATGTATTTGTTTTTCTAATATGTCTTGGGCACTTTTAATTTGTAGAACTACAGCTGTGTCCATAATATCTTGAGTTGTCGCACCCCAATGAATATATCCACCCGCTTCAGGTGATAACAATTTCTCAAACTCTCTTATTTGAACAATTAAAGGATGTGTTGTATCAATAATGCCATTACTAATTACATCCATATCAAATAATGAATAATCTGCTTTTTCTTTAATTTGTTTAGAAATGCCTTCAGGTATAACTTTTAATGATTCCTCTGCTTCTGCTAATGAAACCCAAGAATCCAACCATTTTTGAAGAAGCGATTCATCAGAAAATACCTCTTTCATTTCATCCGTTGTATATAATTGACCGTATAATTTTGAATCTATAGGATTTGATGCCATAAATTTATCCCCCTTTTAATTAAAACGTTTTTCTTTTATAAGGCTTATATAACTATATTTAATAAAGAAAACGTTTTTCTTAAGTTACATATTATAATTGTAAGCGTTTTTAGTCAAGTAAATTTTAATATCTACAAAAAATCATATATAATATAATTACTAAATAAAGCTAGGTGAAATGATGGCAACTTTAAAGGAAATTTCTCAAATAGTCGGTGTTCACCCGTCCGTTATATCACGGGTGTTAAATGATGATCAGACATTAAAAATTAAAGATTCAACTAGAAAGAAAATATTGCAAACGGTTAAAGAACTCAATTATCAACCTAATAGAATGGCTAGAAATTTAAAAATGAATAAGACAAATATGTTAGGAATCGTTATACCTGACATTGGTAATCCAGTGTATTCAGACATTATTAAAGGTGCTGAATCAGAAGCAAATGCTAATGGGTATAGTTTGTTAATTTATAGTGAGCATAATAAGAAGAAAAATGAATTTTTGAAATTAATTAAAGATAATCATGTAGATGGTCTACTAATTGCATCACATGAACTTGAACACGAGATTATTTTAGAACTAGAATCATCAAAAAAACCATTCGTAATCGTTAATGGAAAACACTCTAGTTCCGATAACTATGTTGTATTAGATGATAAAGCAGCTGGAAAATTAGCCACAGAACATCTTATTGAACTTGGGCATAAACATATCACTCATATATCTGGTCCTATTTATGCTGATAGTGCAATTCAGCGATTGCAAGGATATCGAGAAGCACTGCATCAAAACAATTATGACTTCAAATCTGCAAATGTAATTGAGAGTCAATATACAATTGATTCAGGTTATGAAGCAATGAAAGAAATCATTAAAAATCATACTTTGCCAACAGCAATTTTTGCAGCAAATATACTTATCGCACTTGGTGCATTAAAGGCAATGAAAGAACATGAAATAAAAGTACCTGACGATATTTCAATAATTGGATTACACGATACTTACTTTACATCAATACTCTCACCAAGCCTAACAACTATCCAAATGCCATTATTTGAATTAGGCGTAAACTCAGTTAAAAGTATTCTCCAAAACATCGAAGATAAACAAGCATCACCAGGTAAAATAATCCATGGCGCATCATTAATTAAGCGTGAAAGTACAGCAGAATTTAAAATTTAATTATATTAGTAAAGTCATATGATAAATTAACCAAATTATCTCTGCACGTAATTCCACTTCAACACTTAAAAAAGACTACTTATCCCTCTATTTTCTGAGAAATAAGTAGTCTTTTTTTATGTTATTTTCTTACCTGTTTCTACTAATATTCTCCACAATAATAGGATAATTGCAACGATGATTGTGATTGTTATGATTAGGATTAATGAATATGCATGATCAAATGCATTTGTACCCAATTCTAGTAATTTACTTTTTAAAAGACCATTTGAATTTTCTGCTACTATCATCGTTTCTTCAAAACTACCTTTTGCTTTTGCTGGTATTTCTGCTATCGACATTGAGCGTTCCATTAAGTAAGTATAAGTAAATGAAAATACGCCACCAAGTGCGGCTATTCCTATTGAGCCTCCGAGTTCATATGACACTTCTTCTACTGAAGCTGCCATACCTGCTTTATCATCATCAACGTTTGTCATGATTGCATTTGATGCTACAGTCATTGCTCCGCCTAACCCTAATCCTGCAATGCTAAGGAACAGTATTTGAATCCATAAATCATTGTGTAGAAATGCTGTGAATCCTACAATACCGATTAATGAAATGATTAAATTATAAATGAGTATTTCGATGCTATCAAATCGTGTTAAGATACTTCCCTGTACAATTGCTCCTATAAAAGCAGCTGCTGCCATCGACATTAAGACTAATCCTGCTTTTAAAGGTGTTAGATTTAAAATTAACTGTAATCTTTGAGATAAAATCATTTCAAAGCCAATTAATATAGATGCTGATGTAAATGCAGCTATCACACCTGATAAAAAGTATTTATTTTTAAATATATCTAAACTAATTAAAGGATTTAATAGACGTTTTTGTCGACTAATAAATAATTTCAACGACCATAATCCAATCACTAATGTCAGTATAATCAGTACAATTGAAGGATTTTCTTTTGTGACTTCTTTTATAGCGTAGACAGTACCTATAAGCCCTATCATAATCAGAATTGAACTTGTGATGTCCCATTTTTTATCTTTGTTTCCTTTAATATTAGGAATTTGTATAAAAGCAACGACAATCACAAGTATCGTAATAGGAACATTAATTAAGAATACTGATCCCCACCAAAATTTAGTTAATAATAAACCACCTATTAAAGGTCCTAAACCAGCACCTGCTGATGCAATAGAAGACCAGATACCTAGCGCAAGTGCTCTATCTTTTTTGTCATCAAAGACTTGTTTAATAATAGCAAGCGTTGACGGCATCATTGTTGCTGCACCAATAGCTAATATAACTCTAGCCATAATTAAAGTGCCAGACGTTGGAGAAAAAGCCGCGACAACTGATGCTAAAGTAAAGATTACTAAACCAGATAAAAACATATTCTTATGCCCTACTTTATCACCCAACGTACCTAAACCAGGTAAAAGACCTGCAACAACTAGCGGATATGCATTTACAATCCATAATTTTTGAAACGCAGTCGCTTCTAATTCATACGTTATCGTAGGTAAAGCAGTATATAAAACTGTCATATCTATAACAATCAAAAATAACGCACTAGAAACCAATATTAACGAGAACCATTTATTAAATTTCATGATAAATCCTCCTTACTCAAATAATGGTAAGGTGTATAGTTACTATATAGTCAAACATAAACTTTTTAACTGGATATTTAAAGATTTTGCGAGCGAATTATCGGTACAGAAATGCTAAATATGGACCGATAATCTTTTTTATCGGTACAAAAACGCAAAATATGGACCGGTAAATTTTTTTATCGGTACAGAAACGCTAAATGAGTCTGGGACATAATGTATTGTCTCAGACTTTTCTAATATCTTGGCAGTAGATGCCTGAATTGAAAATGCGCTTGTACCAAGCTTTTTTTCAACTCTAGTCATCCTTGCCGGGGCGGGACTACGAAATCTTTTTTATACAAATTAGATTTCTGTCCCGCTCCCATTTCTACATCCTAACTATATTCGACGTCTTTTGTTACTAGGAATACGACATATTGATATAACACATAGCATACGATGATTGCTGCCCATGTGATTTCAATTACAGAAAATATTGTTCCGAATGTAATGATGCTACTACTTGCGTGACTGTGTTGAGTGACATTATAAAGTGATGCGGCTGTTGTTACCCATGGGAATGTCATTGCTGAAAAGGATACTTTGAAACCTCTTTGTAGTATTTTCGGTAAGAATATTAATGTAAATACAAACAACACTTGGGAAAGTATTAATAAGACGATGATATATACATTTGAATAACTTGTATTGTTTAAGATATAACCATTTAAACAAAGTGCTGCTGGTGCACTCATAATAATCACCATCGGAAATTGTTCTTGGTTATATGTTTGCCATGACTTGCTGATTAGTACATACGCTAAAATCAACACTAGGCATACTGTTCCAAAGATTGTCGATACATGTCCGAGTGTTTCATTAAATGCCGATGATGTTTCACTTATAACCCCTGTTCCGACAAACATCACAAACCAACTTGTATTTGGCCATGATTTAAAATTTCTAAATGCATAGCGACTTATAAAAATAATAATCAAACTTATATGTAATAAAATGGCTACATACCATAGCACGTTTAACAACTGAGATTGTACGGCAAATTCCTGTTTTATAATGGATGCAAATATCATGAAAGTCATAGGAAATGTTGGTGATATCGCAAATGTATGGATATTTTTAAGTTCTTTCAGAAACATACTAGGATAAATGATCCATTTCATGATAAATAATAACATTATTGCACAGGAAATAATAAAGCTACATAGGCCGAGCGTCTTAAAATTAATATGATAAAATACATTACTCAATGCCATGATGCCCAATGCCAATCCGCTTATTGCGATTGGCGTTCTTTTTAAAGCTATTTTTAACATTTTCAAAAGCCCTTCTATCTATGTAATATTCGTCCATTAATCATACCATTGTTTTTGATTTAATTTAATATTGTCTTACAAGTGTATACTAAATACGTGGCGTTTTTTTGTAATATTCTGACAAAAAGTAATAAAATAATCAGCATTTTTGACGAATAATTGTATGAAAATCTAAGATATAATGTATAATGACAAAATTTATAGAAAAAGAGGTTAGCAATGTGGATACTTTAAAAGTGAACAAACGATTAATTATGACACCTGGACCTGTAAGTGTAGATCCACGTGTTTCTCAAGCAATGTCGAATTCTATACTCGGTCAATTCGATTATGAATTTGTTAATATCATGAATGAAACAATGTCATTAATTCGTCAGTCATTCTTAACAGAAAATAAATGGGCTTTTCCAATTGATGGAACTAGCCGTGCTGGCTTAGAAGCCGTTATATCAAATATCGTGAAACCTGGTGATGAAGTACTCGTACCTGTAATTGGTCGATTTGGTTATTTATTTACTGAACTCGTAACACGTGCAGGAGGTATCGTCCACAATATACATAAACCGATGGGCGAAGTGTTTGATCAAGCAGAAATTATTGAAGCTTTAGATGAATATAAACCTAAAGTACTTGCGATTGTACATGGTGAAACATCAACAGGAAGATTGCAGCCTATCGATCAATTAGGACGTGCTTGTAAAGAAAGAGGCATCTTTTCAGTAGTAGATGCGGTCGCAACTTATCAAGGTATGGTTATTCCTGTAGATGAATGGGAACTAGACGCAGTCGTTGGTGGCGCTCAAAAATGTCTATCTATTCCTTCAGGTATTACACCGATTACATTTAACGAGCGTTTCAGTGAAGAAATTAATAAACGCAAACGTGTAGAATTAGGGATTCGCTCTAATGAATCTACCGAAAAAGAACATTTCATTAGCAGTAACTATTTAGATTTAACACAGTTACAAGACTACTGGAGCCCTAAACGCCTCAATCATCACACAGAATCTACAACATCTGTTTATGCATTATATACAGGATTAAAATTAGCACTATCAGAAGGCATCGAAGCACGTGCCAAAAGACATAGCTATCACCAAGAAGCTTTAAAAACAGCTTTAAAAGCACTTGGATTAGAAATTTACGGTGACGAATCTAACGAGATGAAAATGGTCATTTGCGTTAAAATTCCAGAAGGCATCGATGATAATGCCTTTAGAAATGGCTTATTACAAAATTACGGTGTAGAAATTGCCGGATCTTTTGGAGATTTACAAGGACAAATATGGAGAATTGGTATTATGGGTTACGGCGTTCAAAAACAAAACATTCTAACATTCTTATCAATATTCTCAACATATTTAGTATCACATGACAGCCAGCAACACCTTAATGTCGCAGAGTCTATCAAGACATTATTAGACTATTATGAACAAAATGAAATCTAGTCACACCAAGTTGAAGTAAAATAAAACACTTTCGTATTAATTCATGATAGATGAATTGGACGAAAGTGTTTTTTAGATTCTATTAATTATTTATAAATCTCATTACATAAGTTGATTTTAGCTAATAATTACCATATTATATAAAAAATTACATTTTTAAGGGTGATGGCTATGATTACAACAAAATGCTCATTAAAAGTTTTTAATTTTAGACATGTTCATAAACCTGGTACATTGAAATTAGACAAACAGTCGAAAAAATTAATTTTCAAAGAAGATGGTATAGGCACAGAGTTTTCTTATACTTTGGACATTGTAAACATTAAAGAAAAAGAATTTAAAAAAGGTATTTTAAAAGAACATATCAAAATCTTTTATGATAATGAGTGGTATAACTTCACAAACTTTACTGATGAAAATTATAGAATCATCAATAAAGAATTAGATTTATTATTAGCTTAGTACTAAAATAAATTCAATACAAAAAGTCTGAGACAGTAACTTTGTCTCAGACTTTTTTGTATTTTTATATCGTTTCATCTTCTACGACTCTATTTTTAGATGCTGGATAGCCTACTATAAAGAACAGAATAGACATAACGATTAAGGCGATGATGCCTGATATCCAACTGTCTGTCACATCGTGTAAATAACCGATAAAGAATGGTCCGATGGCAGCTATTAAATACCCGATAGATTGCCCGAATCCTGATAATGCGATACTTCCGTCACTTGTACGTGCACGTATAGAGAAGAATGTCATACATAAGCTAAAGCATGCACCCATACCTAAACCTGCAATAATAATACCGATTACGAGTAATACTAATGATTGCGTAAAGAATAACCCAAATCCAACTAAGAATAGCATTGTGATGATCACAACTAATATACGTTGGTCTTTTAATTTAGACGCAATAATCGGGAATGTAAATGTCATTGGCACTTGTGAAAATTGGTTAAGCATGAGTAAATAACCTGCAGTTGATGGGTCTAGACCTCTATCTACTAATATAGAAGGCACCCAAGCAACAACTGTATAGAATACCATTGATTGGAATCCCATTGTTAAGGCTACTAACCATGCTAATTTAGACTTCGTAATGTTCAATTTTGTATGTTGATTCTGTGCTTCTGATAGTTTATCTTGACGTTCTAGTTTAGCGCCTTTACTTGCTTTTGGAATCCACAAAATCAAAGCGATAATTCCTAGTACAATCCAAAAAGCAAGGGACAGTCTGAATCCTAATGGAGATTGTGACATTGGGAAACTTAATCCCCCACCTAATCCAGCAGTAAAGTTCATTGTCCCACTATAAATACCTGTTGCTAATCCAATTTGTAATGGAAAATACCATTTCACATAACTCGGTAATACAACATTACCAAATGCGATTGCAATACCTAGTAGAACTGTACCAATAATAAATAAATTAAAACCACCAGCAACACGTATGTACAAAGCAATAATTACTAATATCGTTGATAGTACAATTGTATTAGACATCGTCAAACGTTTAGTTACTTTAGATACTAATGGCGAAACGACTGCAAATATAATGAGTGGTATTGTTGTTAAAAAACCAGCAAGGCTGTTATTAATTTGCATAACATCTTTAATTTCATTAACTACCGGACCTACTGATGTTAGTGGTGCACGTAGCGTAGATGCGATAAATACAATCGCAATTATGATACCCCAATTTCTTTGAATTCTATGTGTATTATAGGGTTCAATCATCTTATACCACCTTATTTCTAAAAATTTTCTTATAAAACATCAACGCAACATTAGTATAGTTCATTCATATTGAAGTGTATATAATATGAGAGTCTGGAACAACACTTTGTCCCAGACTTTTTTAATAGTATATCAGAGATATGATTGAGTGCAATGCTGCTAAATTGAGCGACTTGATCGTTAGCCATAGGGGGATGGGTTTATTTTCGGTTTATAAAGTTTAGTATGTCGGCTAACGATCTTGTTTCACTTTCTTGAGCGTTAGAATTTCTAACAACCTTCTTTTACACTCAATCAAACCCTTCATATTAACAAGAAACTGGTTTTGCTGAAGGATCTAATAAAATTCGTGTACCTGCTTTTCCTTCTAATGCATCAATTGCATCATCTAATGAACAAATAATAGCTTCTTTACCTGATTCTGCAAATTGAATTGCCGCTTCTATCTTAGGTAACATACTTCCTGCTGGAAATTGATCTTCTGCTACGTATTGTTTCGCTTCTTCAACTGAAATGGTTTTAAGCTTTTCTTCGTTTTCTTTACCGAAGTTCACGCACACATTTGGTACGTCTGTTAACATCATGAATGTATCTGCTTCAACTTGTTGAGCTAGTTTCAAACCAGAACGGTCTTTATCGATAACAGCTTCTACACCTTTAATATCACCGTGTTCATCACGGTAAACAGGTATGCCACCGCCACCTGAAGAAATCACAATCGCTTGATTAATTAATTTCTTAATTTGGTTTACACCATGAATAACAAGTGGTTCTGGAGAAGGTACAACACGACGGTATCCTCTACCAGCATCTTCTACCATGACAAAGCCATGTTCTTTTTCTAATCTTTTAGCTTCTTCTTCACTGAAAAATACACCAATTGGTTTAGTTGGATTATTAAACGCTTGGTCATCTTTGTCTACTTCAACCATTGTTAATAATGTTAATACATCACTGCTAATACCTAAATCGTTTAAATGATTTTTAATAGCTTCTTCCATCATATAGCCGATAAATCCTTGAGATTCTGCACTACATGCGTTAATTGGAAGTGGGTTCACAATATCTTTCGCCGCTTCGTTTTGAGCGATAATATTCCCGACTTGTGGCCCGTTACCATGTGTAATCACAATGTTATGTCCTTGTTTCTTCAATTCTGCCATTTTACGTGTAGCAGACATCACGTTGTTATATTGATTATCGTATGACGCTTCTTGATTAGGTTGTAATATCGCATTACCACCTAGTGCAAGTACAACTCGCTTACCCATACGTCTCACTCCTTAATGTTAATGCTACATACATGCCATATAACGTGTCTCTTCCAGATGAAGAACCTACTTTTAAAAGTTGGTCTAGACGCGCGATTGATGGATCATGTTGTAGGTTAGAAATTTTTGAACTAAATTGACCTTGCAAAGCACATTTTAAAAATGTTTCGCCTACAAGTGTGGTTAGAGATGATTGCAGCAATATGTTTAATCGTTCTAAATGATTATTGTTAATAAAAGGATGGATAAAATGAATAAATAAAATACCTGTCAGCATATCATCTCCGGATGGTGTTAAACCTTGTCCTCTACCAATCAGATATCGGTATTGTTCCTCAACTTGTTCATCATTTCCAAATTCTAATGCGTTTAATACGTGTTGCATCTTCTCTTTGTTAAAATCGCCTTGCTCATACATGGCAAAGTCATAAGATGCGATATTTTCTTTAAGCTTTTGTATATCCGTCTGTTCCGAAAAGTCAGATGCCTTTAAAGTTGGAACATGCCAAACGAGTTGGCATGCCTTACTTATTTGAATAGCAGTAGGACCCACTACAATGTGTTGATTTAATTCGATTTCGTTAAATAAACTTTGCTTTGTTTGTGAATCGACTACTATACCAAAAGGAAATGTTCCATTTTCATCTGTACCTATAAAGATAAGGTCATTCGATTCATTGACGATATTGAAACCTTTATTAAATATGCTATGCACATAAAATTGTTTATGTTGTTCTAAGTGTTTCTTAGCATCCTGTCCTATTGCAGTTGCTTGAAGAATCACGCGTTAAATCCTAACTTTTCAGCATACGCTGTGATTGCTTTTTCGAAACATTCGATTGGTGGATGTACTGTACCTGCACCAATTTGTCCGTAACCAGCAATCTTATGCGCAATACCTGTATTGATTACAGGTGTAATGCCTGTTTCTACAACTTTACGTGCATCGATACCTAAACAAGCGCCTTTAAAGTTCCATGTTGGGATCGCAAAGTTAGGGTTCTCACCAATACAAATTTCAGTCATTTCATTACTAATTTGTAATGCATCATCAAATCCACCAGTACCAACAAATCTTGTAACAGCTGGTGCTGCGATCATTGCCATACCACCAACACCGATTGTTTCAGTAATCGCTGAGTCACCGATATCTGTATTCGCATCATCTGCTGAGTAACCTGTGAAATATAAACCTTGAGGTGTGTTAACAGGTGCTGTGAACCATTCGTCACCCATACCTGCAATACGTACACCGAAGTTCTCACCGTTACGACACATTGCTGTTACAACTGTACCGTGTTCGATTTGACGAGCAGCGTCCATCATCGCTTTACCTGTAGCCATCGCGATGTTTAAGAAGAATTGATCTGTATCAGCTAAGAATTGTAATACTTCCGTACGTTTCTCAGGTTCTACATCTTCTAATGACGCAATGATAGGTGTCACTTCTTTTAAGAATGCTAATGATGCTGCAATGTTACGTTGGTGGAATTCATCACCCATTGCAATTGCTTTAGCGATTAATACGTTAACGTTTAAGCCATCATCCATTTTTTGAAGAGCTTTACTTAATACTGGACCTAATACATCTTTCATCCAGTGTAGACGGTTTACAACTGTTTCGTTGTAAGCACCGAAACGTAATACAGCACCGATACCTTCGTTCATTTGACAGTATGCTTCATTACCTGATTCTCTATTTTCAACAACAAGTACAGGCATGTTAGCTGATGTGATACCACCCATTGGTCCAACCGCGTTAACGTGATGACAAGGAATGAACGTAATTTGTACTTCTTCTAACAACTTACGTGCCGCTTCTTCGTTCTCAGCCCATCCTTCAAATAAAATTGCACCAACACATGAACCTTGCATAGGGTCTGTCATGTTTTCATATTTGATTGGTGGTCCAGCATGTAGTAATACATGTTCTTTAAGTTCTGGAATTTTAGATTTAGCAGGCACCACATCTACTAAAAATGGTGCTGCTGCGATCATCTTATCAATGACTGCTTGGTTAGCTTCATCTATTGTTTTATAAGCCATTTTATACTGTCTCTCCTTCGTAATTGTTTAAGAATTGAAGTACTTTCATTAATTTCTCGTCGCCACCTGCGATTGGTTGCCAGTTAAACTGAACAACTTGTGCATCATTAGCTTGGATAGCTTCAGTGAAACTCTTCAATCCGATATTAATCACACTTGGTTTCATATTAATTAAGTTCAAGATTTTTTCATCAACTGTTAAGTCAACAGATTCTGCTTCGAATGATTTTGTTTCTAATTGTGGTTGTTCAACATCTTTACCTAGTAAATGAAGTGCTGTCGTCACCATTTGATTGTTTGTTTCACATACGATTGCGCCAGCTTCTTTTAAGATATTGACTTGTTTGTCGTAACCTTGGTGATCATGCTCAGTACCTACAACTGTAGCAAGAACTGCTAAACTGCGACCTTCTGATTGTGCTTTATCTAATACTTTTTGAATCGTTGGTGCAAGTTCACTTGCCATGTCATCATGACTTCCGTATCCGATTACGTTATCTAACATAATAATAGCTGTTGATGGATCGTCTGCAGATTGTTCTAACATTTCGATACGTTTAGATGGGTCAATCATAGGGTGAGGTCTACCTTGTGTATAAATATCATCACCTAAGTCGATAATTTCGTGGTGACCACCTTTATATGAAAAGCCTTCTGGTGTTTCTGCATCTGAATTGTCGCCTAAAGTATCTTTCAATAACATTGCCGCTTCAGAAGCTAACGTACCACCTGAGTAATAACCTTTAACGCCATCTTGGTTATCAGCAAATTTGATATTAATATCTGATTGAATTGCTGTACTAAATTGAGGTGTTTCTCCGTTTGAAAGTTGAACAGATACGCGTGCCGCTTCTTCTAATGTATAAGCGTGGTAAATGTTTGTTTCTGTATATTCAGGTTTAGACCCTAAGAATAACGTTACGATTGGTTTTTCGATATTACGTAATAAATTCAATACTTTTTCTTCTACTTCTTTAGCTGGTGGCTTAGAAATAACTGTAATGACTTTCACTTTAGGATCCGCATTAAGTGCTTTAATACTGTCTAACATCGTAATCGCGCCTACTTCTGTAGATAAGTCACGTCCACCTGTACCGATAGCATTTGTAACACCTTTACCTTCACGGTCAATGATTGTTGTTACTTCTTGAATACCTGTACCTGAAGCACCTACAACACCGATGTCACCTTCATTAACAGTGTTTGTAAATGCAAGTGGTAAACTGTGAATAATACCTGTACCACAGTCAGGACCCATCACGAGTAAACCTTTGTCATGTGCCATTTCTTTTAAACGTACTTCGTCTTCTTTTGCGACGTTGTCGCTGAACATAAATACATTTAAGTTATTTTTCAATGCTGTTTCAGCTTCCATCGCTGCATATTGCCCAGGAATTGAAATTAATGCTAAGTTAGGATTGTTTGCTAATTCTAATGCACGGTTCCAATTTGAAGCTTCGTTTTGTTTTTGAGATTGGTCTTCGCTTTCACCTTTCCCTTTCAATTCTGCTTCAACTTCTTGGTTTACTTCTTCAACTTTTTCTTCATTTTCTGTATCAACAACGATAATAATATCGTTTGGTTTCGCTGCTTCTAGTTCATCCGTACCTAATCCTGAAGATTTAAAAATATCTTTATTGGCAGGTGTTCCCATCATAATGGATACTTGGTTAATACCATCAATAGCAGATAATTTATTCGATAATAACATTAATACAATCGAATCTTGGTAAGTGTTTTCTTTAATAATTGTGTGTAACATACTATTCCTCCGTTATTATTCTGCAAATCTATTTTTTCCGTGATAACGATCAAAGTGCACATCGTCTGAAACTAAGTAGTTGTATATATCATCAACAATTTCAATGCCTTCTTCGTCGTATTTTTCACTACGTAATCGGCCACGTTCACCAGGATAGAAAATTTCTCCATATCCTTGTGCTGCTGGTTGTGCTTTTAATTCATCGAGCATTGTTGAAATGTTTGTTTTGAATTGCTCTAAGTCTGTGAAGAATGCTGGATTAATCACGACATGTAATTGGCCTAAGTCACGGCCTTTCGTTAAATCTTTATACATAGATGAAACATGTACACCATGTGGTACGCCTAGTAAACTACCTGATAGAATATCAACCATCATCATAAGGCCATATCCTTTAGGTCCTGCAACTGGTACAAGTGCATGAACATCTCTAGCATTTGTCGTTGGTTCACCATTCGCATCAACTGCCCATGTATCTGGGATGGATTGATTTTTCGCTCTTGCATCTAGCACTTTACCCCATGCTTGAACGGTCGTTGCCATATCAAAAGTAATGATGCGATCATCGTTTGAAGGTGCACTAAATGCAATTGGATTTGTTCCGAAATATGGTTCAGTACCGCCGAATGGCACAACCATTGGATCTGATTGGCACATACTTAAACCGACCATATTCTCTTTAGCTGCCATTTCTACAAAGTAACCTAACGCACCGCTATGTGAAATGTGCTTAACACCAACAACGGCAACGCCATTTTCTTTAGCCATCTCGATTGCTTTTTCCATCGCTTGTTTAGCTGCTTGATGACCAGGGCCATTATCTCCTTCAAATACAGCTGTTGATGATCCCGTTTGTTCGAATTGATAATTCGGATTGGCTGTTATACCACCTTTAGCAATTCGCTCAGCATAATACTCTACTCGAACTGCACCATGTGAATGAATACCTCTATGATCCGCAAATGTTAATACGTCTGCTACATCTTCTGCAGCACCTTCGTTTAAGCCCGCTTTAACTAATTTATTCTTCATTAAATCAAATAAATCTTTCTTTGAAACACGCATATCTTAACCTCCTTATTACTCGAATAGTGTAATTTATATACATAAAATCATGATTTTAGCCGTAAAAAAAGAAGGTACTCAAGACGTACGATATTAAATGTCGACAGTCGTCATTCATAACATTCAATTGTCTCTTTCACTTCTTCTCAGCTATTTAATAAATGTCATCAGATATTAAATACTCATAAATACTTTCGGCAATCGGTATGCCACTTTCTTTGTAGCGTTTTTTAACGTCTTCTTGAATTTCACCTGGGTAATAAACTTGATCAAAGCCTTTAGCCGGTTTAATATCATGAAGTTCATCAACCATTTCAGAAACGTGTGTTAAAAATTGTTCTTCATCACCAAAATATGCTGGATTAATGACGATATGAAATTGTCCTAATCTACGATACTGACTTAAATCTTCATACATTGATGTAACATGTTTTCCGAAAGGTAAACCTAACAAGCTACCTGCTAGAATATCGACCATCATCATCAATCCATAACCTTTAGGACCAGCGACTGGTAATAGCGCAGCGACTTCAAATGGATCTGTCGTTGGCTCACCTTGTTTGTCTACTGCCCAAGTGTCTGGAATGGATTTGTTTTTAGAACGTGCATCTAAGATTTTTCCCCAAGCTTGCACGGTTGTCGCCATATCAAATAATATCGGTTCACCATTTTTACGTGGTGCTGCAAAAGCAATTGGATTTGTACCGAAGTATGGTTCTGTACCACCAAATGGTACAACCATTGGATCTGACTGACATACTGTTAAAGCGACCATACCTTCTTTTGCCGCTTGTTCAGCAAAGTAACCAATCGCACCACTGTGGCCCATTTCTTTAATGCCGACCATACCGATACCACTTTCTTTAGCTAACTTGATCGCTTCTTCCATTGCTTCATATGCAACATAGTGACCAACTGCATTATCTCCAAAATAAGTACCTGATGATGGACCTGTCTTTGTGAATGTTAATGCTGGATTCAAATTGTATCCTTTTTTTGCAATACGTTCTGCGTAATATTGTGTACGCACAGAACCGTGTGAATGAATACCGCGCTCATCTGCAAATATCATCAAATCTGCTGTCTTATCAGCATGTTGTTCAGATAAACCTGCATTTGTCAGTTTGTCTTTAAATAACTGGCGCAGCTTTCCACGTTCTACGTATACTAATCCTTCTTCTGCCATTCTTAACAACCTTCCTTAAATTTCGATATCTCTATTTGCATCTTTAGAGTAAATATAAGCGAATGGTTCGTCTAAGCCTACAGCGTAAGTTGCTTGTGGTGCATAAGCGCCCATAAAGATGTAATCACCTTTATCAACTGGTTGCCATTCGTTATCTAAGTTGTACATACCGCGACCACTTAATACATAAGCACCGTGTTCTTGAACGTGTGTTTCAATATATCCGTGTGAAGCACCTGGTTTAAATGACAAGATATGAATGTTCATGTCGTAAGCTAATTCTTTAGGTAATAAATCAAGAATTGTAACTTCTTCCATACCTTCATAAGGTTCTTGAGCCATGTCATTCACATTTCCAGTTACAACTTCAGGTGTGAATCCTTCTAAAGGTTGGTAACGTTTTTTGTATAAAAATACGCGGCTATCATTATTTTGATTGCTGTTTTCAAAAGTCATAACTTGGTGACTTGGTACATATAAGTATCCACCAGCTGATAATTCATATTTTTTGTCATCTGCATATGCGTTGATTTTACCGTATTCAACGTAAATAAATGTTTGAACGCCGTCTCCACCAAAGCCTTGTCTATTTCCACCTTGATTTTTTAATGTTACTAAGTAGTCTACAAAGCGAGCACCTAGTCTTGGTGAACCTAAAATTGTAACGTCGCAATCTTCGAAACCTGGTACAACGTTGTTTACTAAACCATCTGGTGTAATAACTGCATAGTTGTCTTTCTTAATAACTGAACGTGTTTCTAATAGTCCTTCTCTATAACCTTGATTATGATTAATGTAACCCATGATCAATACTCCTTTTCTCTATCTCTATTTTTTAAAATTTATTTATTCTTGATAAGCAAGTTCATATAAGACTTGTTTCAATACTTCGATACCTTTTACTAAATCTTCAACATTTGTTTCTTCTTCAACGTTGTGACTCACACCATTTATAGATGGCACAAACAACATAGAAGTTGGTACATATTGTGCGAAGATTTGTGAATCGTGACCTGCACCTGAAGACATCAGTTTCCAATCTGATTCACCCACGACTGTTTCAGCAGCACGTTCGATTGTCTTAACTAAATCTTCATTCATTAATGTTGGTGCTTCGTCCATCCATAAATCAATATCGTGTTCAACGCCTTCTTCTTCAGATACGCGTTTAATACATGCATCAATTTCTTCAGCGAATTGATTTAATGCATCTTGGTCAATGTGACGACAATCGATTGAGAATGTCACTTCACCTGGCACAACATTTACGGTATTTGGTACTGGGTCGACGCGACCAAATGTTAATACTAATGGATCTCCTAATTCTCTTGCACGTTCTGTCAATTGTGTCGCGATTTTACTAAATGCGATGACAGCATCTTTTCTTAAGCCCATTGGTGTCGTACCTGCATGGTTTGCTTCACCATTTAAATTAACTGTATAACGTTTTTGTCCAACGATACCGTTAACGACACCAATTGATTTTTGTTCTGTTTCTAACACTTTTCCTTGTTCAATATGAACTTCGATAAATGCTTTAATACGACTGTAGTCATTGTCTTCAGTACGATAATCAAATCCTACTTCACGCATTGCATCTTTAAATTGAACACCTTCAGCATCAGCAATTGTATCTACATCGTCTTTACCTGCTAAGTTGAAGAAGTTCTTACTACCCCAGAATGCAAATGGGAAGCGACTGCCTTCTTCTTCTGCTAAAGCTAAAATTTCTAAAGAACGTAATGGATGTCCGTATTCTGCTTTCAATGATTGCATCGCTACAAGTGCTGCTAATACACCGAATTGACCATCTAAATGGCCACCTTCAACAACTGTATCAATATGAGAACCAGACATAATCGTTTCTTCTGGGTATTTACTACCTTCTATACGACCTCTTAAGTTACCAATGTCATCGAATTGTGCTTCAAATCCTTCTTTATCTAATGTTTCTTTTAATGCGCGAACAGCGTCTGACCATTCTTTTGAATAAAGTAAGCGTGTAATACCGCCACCTGTCAAACCTCCAAATGAAGTAAACTGTTTATCTAGCGCTTCGAAAGAAGAACGGATGTCCATATAATTCATCTCCTTTTCATGTCACTTACTATTATAAGCGGTTACATTTTTGTTATCATTCACAAAACATACAATAATTAGCTTAACTTTTATATGTTTTATACAAATACGACCTAAATTTAATTTGAGATACTATGATTAGGAAAATATATCTTCTAGGAGGCTGAGTTGTTTTGACTCAAAATCATTCAATGTGTTTATCAAATGATGGTTTTCAATTACCTTATACCATCATCGAATCTAAAAATGAAAATCCTCAAGGGGTTATCATATACTTTCATGGTGGCGGATTAATTTTTGGTCAACGTGATGACTTACCACAAGCATATATAGATATTTTGACAGAGTCCTACCATCTTGTACTCGTTTCTTATCGATTGGCACCGGAAAGTCCGATTGATACGATTATCTCAGATGCATTAGCTCAATATGATGAAATCAGTGCCTTATATGAGGCATTACCAATCTATACGTTTGGTCGTTCAGCGGGTGGATTCTTAAGTTTAATGGTTGCTCGTTATCGTGAAGTTGCAGGCATTCTTGATTTTTATGGCTATTCACGTGTTCATGTTCCTGCATTTTTAAGACCGAACGCACAATACCAAGCTTTATCAACTCAAATTACACCAGCGATATTAAATCAACTTATACAACCTAATCCATTAACTTTTGGCTCATTACAAACGAGATATCCGATTTATTTATATGTACGTGGCCAAGCGAAATGGTTATCTTATTTAGCTATTCAATCTTCTACAGCAAGTGCGTATAATATTTCGCCTAAAGAATTGAAACAATTTCCACCGACTTTTATTGTACATTGCAAAGGCGACCCAGATGTTCCGTATAGTGAAAGTGAACATATTCACCGACAAATAGAGCATAGTCATTTAGAGACGCTCGACTTAGACCAACATGATTTTGATCGCGAAGTAACACCAACAAGTATTTCACTGTATAAACAAGCCGTACAATTTTTAAGTCAATCATCAAACTTAGTTCAAGGGGGATAAATGATGAACATTCAAAATGTCATGGAAAATCTAGAAACATTTAATCAATTTGCGCGTAATCCTGAAAATGGTGGTATTAACCGAATTGCTTTTACACATTCAGAACGAGTAGCAGCACTTAAATTCTCAATGCTTTGCCAAAAAGCTGGTCTAGACGTCTACTTTGATTTCTTCGGAAATGTTATTGCGCGTCGAGAAGGTAAAAATCCAGACCTTAAACCAGTCGTATTAGGTTCTCATATAGATACGGTTAAAGACGGCGGGCAATATGACGGACTACTTGGTGTTGTTGGTGCGTTGGAAGTTGTAGAATATTTAAATAAACATCAAATAGAAACGGATCATCCCATTATTATCATTGCTTTTGCTTGTGAAGAATCTACTAGATTTAATGAAGCGACATTAGGTAGTAAATATCTCACGGGCAATATGACGAAAGAAGATATGAAATATATTAAAGATAACGACGGGAATGTACTTTATGATATTGTCGCACCACTCGCTCAAGACATGCATGGTAAAGCAGCATTATTTGAAAGAAACAATATTAAAGCATTTCTAGAATTACACATCGAACAAGGTCCAATTTTAGAGAAGAAACATAAAGATATCGGCATTGTGACAGATGTAGCAGGTCCGCATCGTTTCAAATTAAAAATTCAAGGCGTGACGAGTCATTCAGGTTCAACACCTATGCCAATGAGAATAGATGCACTGACAACATCCGCAGAAATCATTTTAAAAATCGAAGAAATTGGACGTGCTTATCATGACAAAGGAATTGTGACAACAGTCGGTTATGCAAATGTATATCCAAATACAATGAATGCCATACCAGGAGAAGTCACACTTTTAATAGATATTAGAGGGAAGAACGAAGCCGTACGAGAACAAGTCGTTGATGAAATCACATCACAAATCGAACGCATAACAGATAATCGCAATGCACATTATGAATTGGAAGATTTAGGTCAAGACGCACCTCGTAGTTTCAATCATAAAATTGCACAAATCAACGAAGACAACTGTCAGCAATTAGGATACACATATAATTATATGTACAGTGGCGCAGGACATGACGCTATGATCATCGCACCCGTATGTCCAACAAGTATGATCTTTATACCATGTAAAGAAGGTATTAGTCATTCACCAAAAGAATCCGTCACAGCAGACCAAATCGAAAAAGGCATTAACCTCCTCATACAAACAACAATCGAACTAGCCAAGCTCGACACCGTGTTGGAGTAGGATGTTGAGGGGGTTGGGTGCGGGGATGTCCGGAGTTGTGAGTTTACTTATGCTTTAACTCACATCTTTGGCGATCTTGTGAGTTTACTATCTCTTTAACTCACATCTTTGGCAATCTCGTGAGTTTACTACCTCTTTAACTCACATCTTTGGCGATCTCGTGAGTTTACTACAACTTTAACTCACATCTTTGGCGATCTTGTGAGTTTATTACAACTTTAACTCACATCTTTGGCGATCTCGTGAGTTTATTTCATATTTAACTCACATGTTTCACGAACTCGTGGGTTTACTACCTCTTTAACTTACATGTTTGGCGATCTCGTGAGTTTACTATCTCTTTAACTCACATGTTTGGCAATCTCGTGAGTTTATTACCTCTTTAACTCACATCTTCATACCATCCACCCCATCCAACACAAAAAAGGCAGGGACACCGCGATGGTCCCTGCCTTTCCTTATTTATAATTCTTAAATAAAGCGTCCTAAGCGTTCTTCTATTACGCCTGTTTCTTGATCATAAATTTCTTGTCCTCTTAATATTGTTTTTGTAACTTGTGCGCCGATTTCTCGACCAATATATGGACTCATTTTATTTCTATATGCTAAGTCTTCTGCTTGTAATGTATATGGTGCTTCTGGTTTAATAAATACAAAGTCTGCGTCTTTTCCTAGTGCGATGCTTCCTTTTGTATCTAGTCCAAAGCGTTTTGCTGGTGCTGTTGCAATAATATCAGCAAATTTTTGTAATGACATGTTACGTTTTTGAACGCCTTCGTCAAATAGTACGTCTACATTATTTTGTAATCCTGCGATACCGCCCCATGCTTCGAATGCATTGTCAGTATCTTTTAAATCTGGCGTACATGGTGAATGGTCAGATGTTACGAAGTTAATGTCTCCGTTTAATACGCGATCCCACATACCTTCTAATCGAGATTGTTCACGGATTGGTGGTGAACATTTAACAACTGGTCCGATTGAATCTAACTCTTCTTTGTAGAAGTATAAGTAGTGTGTACAAGTTTCACATGTAATATCTACACCTTCTTGTTGAGCTTTGATTACTTCTTCAACGCCTTCTTCACAAGCAACGTGTACGATATGCACGCGACAACCTGTTTCTTTAGCGAATAATACGATTTTGCGGATTGGTTCAACTTCAGTAAATACTGGTCTAGAATCCACATATGCACTTAATGTTGTTTCACCATTTTCTTTAGCGATTTCACCTAAACGATCTGTAATTGTAGCATTTTCTGAATGGATAGATAAGATTTTTCCCGTTTTAGCAATTTGTTTCATACCTTCATATAATGAATAGTCATCAACATTTTCAAAATCACCTTCGATTGTACGGTCACCACAAGTTGCTAAGAATGCTTTATAAGCAACAACGCCCGCTTCATCTAATTCTTGAATACCACCGTTTAAGTTATAAGGTACTAATCCTCCATAACTTGCAACATCTACGGCTAACTCATCTTTACCTGCATCAAATTTAGCTTGGATAGAAGCTTTATCTGTAGTAGCGGGTACTTGGTTTAATGGCATTTCAACGAATGATGTCACGCCACCTTTAGCAGCTGCATTTGTACCCGTCACGTAACCTTCCCATCCGTCACGGTAACCGCCACCTGGTTCAGTAATATGCACGTGAGCATCTACCATACCTGGTGACACGATTTGATTTTTAGCATCAACAATTTGTTCAGCTTCTCCTAATTCTTGTCCGATCGCTGCAATTTTCCCGTCTTTGACACCAACTTCAACTTTTTGCGCGCCATCTTCTAAAATAACTAAACCATTTTTGATAATTAAATCATACTTCATTATATGCCACTCCTTCTTTTTTACTTTTATCTGCATGAAATACATAATGTAAAATGATATAAACACCACCGGCTACAATAAAGCCGATAAACCATGAAAAGTCTGAAATCACTGTGAATCCTGGTAAGAATCCAAGTAATGAAATCACAACACCAGCAATTGTTCCAACATATGCTGAAATATTAATGCGTGGTATTTTTTGATCTTTTACACGTAAATCAAAATACAATTTATCTATATCAATGTGACGTCTAGACACAATATAGAAATGTACAATCATAACACCGGCTACAGGTCCAAGTATTGCCCCAATAGCATTTAAAAATACGAAGATACTATCCTCGTTCTCCATCATTTTCCATGGCATAATCACAACACTCAATACTGAAGCAATGACTACACCACGGCGATAATTAATCCATTTCGGTAATAACGCACTTAATTGATATGCTGCTGGAATAATATTACTTGTCGCATTTGTAGAAATCGTTGTCATTAATAATACACCAGTTGATATGAGAATTGCCCAGAAACTATCCCATTCATTAATGATTGTTAAGATGTTCCACTCTTGATGACCTAAATAAATAGAACCACCAATAATAATGAATACACTCGCAATCGCGAATAAGATATGTGCAACAACAATACCTGAAATTTGACCGACAATTTGCGTCTTCGTAGATTTCGCATTTTGAGTAAAGTCAGATACACTTGCACCAGGTCCTGCCCATACACCTAATAATGAATTAAAGATTAAAATAAATGATAAAATCGCTGGGTAAATAATGCCACTAGACTTCGTTGAAATTTCATAATCTAAAATGTTGCCAACGCCTCCTGCAGCCATGACGCCCCAGATTGCCATACCACCAAATACAATGTAGATCAGTGGGTTTAATACTGCAGTGAATTTATTAAGAATTTCTCCACCACCAAATCCAATTGCGAAACTGATTGCCCAGAAAATTAAGAATGCGATTAATCCAGGAATTGAAATACCTAGTATCGTCACACCGCTTCCGATATCAGCGAATCCAGGGAAAATCTTATTCAATAAGATTAATAGTGCTTGTGAACCAGCAAAGGTTTGAAGTCCAAACCAAGCGATACCAGCTACAACACCACGTAGAATACCTGGTAACTTTGCACCTACATCTCCGTATGTATGACGCAATTGCATCGCAAAAGGTATACCATATTTAGAACCAGCATAACCATTTGCTACTAATAATAATGCAATAATAAATGAACTTAAAATTAATGCGAAAATAACTTGTAATGGTGATAAACCGATTAATAAAAATCCACCTACTGCAGTATAGTTGGGTATATTATGAACGGCACCCATCCATAATGTAAAAAAGTTAAATGCCGAATTATTTCTTTGTGCTGACGTTTTGGGCATTATATCTTTGTTATAGCCACGTTTTTCAAATTCGGCTGGAGTTAATGCCACCTCGTTTGCTTCTCTTGCCATTCTATATGTCTCCTTTGACTTAATCAGCTAATAACTAGCTATGAACTCTTCATATACAAGTGTAAGACTTATGTAAGCGTTTTTCTTTGTAGTTCTTAACATATATAGAATTTAAAATTATAGGTTTCGTACAAAATTTGTGTATAATAAATTTTAGAAATAAAAATTATTGGTCATTTTGAACAAAACACATAACATTTTAACAAAAAATAGCGGTTTCATTTGTAAAAAATCGTTTTCACTTTTATATAATCTTCATTGAAAGATAAACAAAAACGGGAGGTCTTATGATGACAACTCTAAACGAAATATTATCTATACCTCAATTTAAAGGTTTAGAGCTTATTAATAGAAAAGGAGATTTATCTTCTGAAGTAACAAGTTTAGATATTACTGAGAACAATGACATTAAACATTTTACTTCTAGCAATGCCTTCATCTTAACAACGGGCGTACTTTTTCAAGATAATCAGGAGAATTTAAAGAAATTAATTAAAGATTTGAGCGACATTCAAACAGCTGGTCTTGGTATTAAAGTCTCAAGATTTTTACATAAAATTGACCAAGATGTGATTGATTTTGCAGACGAATTGCAGTTTCCGTTAATAGAAATTCCTGAAAGTTGGAACTTAGGTGAGATTACGCATGAAATTTCATCCTTTATATCCGACTCTGAAACAGGCAAATTAAATTATGCATTACAAGTTCAACAAGAACTGAACCAGCTGCTTATTAAAGGATTCAGCATTGATAATATGATCGAACGCATGAGTAAATTACTTGGTGTACCTATCATATTATTTAATCCGTTTAAGAAACCGGAAGCGATCAGCCATCATTATAGACAGAGTCAGTCATTATTATCTGAACACATCGCTTATTTCAATGCACATCAACAAGAGGAACTCTCGCAAGATAAAAATAACTTAGTCTTCGAAAATAAAGACCATGTCATCTTTAAAGTATTGGGTTACACGTACTTCCCATATTACTTAATGGTATCTCAAGTGAATAAGCTGTCTTATCCATTTAGCCTTTTAACAATCGAACAAGTTGTGAGCGTGCTTAGTTTCGCCTTGTACAAAAACACTAAAATTCAAGAAGTCGAAAAAAACGACATTAACCGCTTCTTCGAGTCACTCGTCTACAACAAGAGTGAACAAGCATTATCTATCAAAAAACATGCAGATTTATTAAGACAATATTACATCTATCCGTCAGACTATTATCAAATCATCATTTGTGGCATAGATGCTAAAAATAATTTAGAAAATAGTTATTATTTAAACGAACTACACCAATTAACGTTTCAATGGTTAACAGATAAATTATCCGAAATCGACTCATACATCAGCGTTTACCGATTACCGAGTAATGATCGATTCGCCATTTTAATACAGAACAAACAAGACAATCATCTTGAAATGATTAAACAATTACAAATCAGCTATAATGATTATTTCGAAGACCAAATTTCTTTCGGTGTCGGCAATGAAGTAACTGAATTCGCGCAATTACCTTCATCATTTTTCGAAGCAAACGAAGCATTCGAGAACGGTTTATTCAACAATGAGAAAGCGTTCATTTCCCAGTACCATTCGAAAGATATACAAGAATTATTGCAACTCATACCACAAGAGAAACTTTTACCATTTGTGAAACATACACTCGGTCCACTTAGCTATCCAAAGACTAAAAAAGACTTAGAATTAAAACAAACATTAAAAGTCTATATGGATAACCAATGTGATATTACTAAGACAGCAGAGAAAATATATATCCATAGAAATACCGTTAAATATCGTATAAACAAATGTAGTAATCTTATTGGTACAAATATCGAAGACCCATCACAATCATTAAACATCCGCATCGCATTATATGTGTCAGAAATGATTACATTTGATTAAGTGTAAATATGAAAAAGCAGTAGTGGCTGTGGTGGCCACTACTGCTTTTGTTTATTGGATGATGGCGTGGAGTTGGAAATAAAGCGGGTGTATTTATCTTGTTTGATCAGACTTGATAAATAGAGATGCTGTATTTATCTTGTTTGGTTAGTCTTGATAAATAGAGAGGTTGTATTTATCTTGTTTAGTCAGTCTTGATAAATACAAGGCGCTTATTTATCTTGTTTGGTTAGTCTTGATAAATAGAGAGGCTGTATTTATCTTGTTTGGGCTGTCTTGATAAATAGAGACGCTGTATTTATCTTGTTTGGGCTGTCTTGATAAATAGATGGGCTCTATGTTGCTTGTTTGATTAGTCTTGCAACATACGGCAGCTCTATGTTGCTTGTTTGCCTTGTCTTGCAATATACGACGACTCTATGTTGCTTGTTTAGTCAGTCTTGCAACATACAACGGCTCTATGTTGCTTGTTTGCCTTGTCTTGCAATATTCAGGGCTCCAACATTGCTTGTCACGCCCCACTTGCAACATTCGAGCTCCCAATATTGCTTGTTTGACCTGTCTTGCAACATTCGAGCTCTCAACATTGCTTGTCGCACCTCACTTGCAATATCCAGTCCCTATATATTCACCTTTCCAATAAGATAGAACATTTATTCATACATAAATAGACATTCAATTCCAAAATTGAATGTCTACCTTTTATAATTCCTAACTACTAAGTCCTGCTCCCTACGACCAACCGATCAACTGTGCAAAGATTAATGAAATGATTGAAATGACACCCCATACGATAAAGAGTGGGAAGAAGAATCGGATCCATTTTGTATATGATACGCCTCCGATTGCTAATGCTGCCATAAAGTACCCGCTTGTCGGATAGAAGACATGTGTAAAGCCGTCTCCTAATTGGAAAGCTAAGACTGCGGTCTGTCTTGTTATACCTAGCATATCTGCTAATGGTGCCATAATCGGCATTGTCACTAAAGCTTGTCCGCTTCCTGAAGAAATAATAAAATTAATCAGCACTTGTACGATATACATACCGACTACTGCTACTGTTGGTGTTGCTCCATCGATAACAGAACCTAATCCATGAACGATACTGTCCATAATTTTTCCGTCTTCAAGTACAACAGCGATTGAACGTGCGAGCCCTACAATAATCGCACCCATTAATACATCTTTGAAACCATCATTAAAAGACTCACATATTTCACGCGTATTCAATCCAGTTACGAGACCTACTACAATACCCATAACTATGAAAAGACCTGACATCTCTACCATGAACCATCCTTGAGTAATAACCCCGTATACAAGAATGATAAAGAATAAGAGCACAACGCCGATACCAATTTTTTGTCGTTTAGTCGCAACGAGTGGTTCTTGATTCGTAATATCTTTGTACATATGTCGCTTCTCAGTATCATCATGATAAACCAAACTGATTGAAGGATCTTTTTTAACTTTTTTAGCGTATTTCATAATAAATAATACCGTTACAAATAGTACAATCACAAAAATAACTAAACGTAATCCAAGTCCTGAGAATGTTGGAATACCGGATAATTTTTGAGCTAATCCAGTATTGATCGGGTTTAACACACCGACCGTGAAGCCGACTACAGTACCACACAATGCAATAGATGTAGCAGTTATAGAGTCATAACCTAATGCAATAATGAGCGGAATAATAACCGGAATATAAACGAGTGACAACTCTGCTGTACCGATTAATGTAGCAATAATCGCAAATACTGTTGTTAACACTGGAATAATCAAAATACTTTTATTTATAAACTGACGTGCAAGTTTATCCACGCCAATTTCAATAATACCTGTACGTCTTAACACCATAAACATCCCACCGATGATAAGTGTAAAGAAGACAATTTCTCCTGCTTCAATTAAACCTCGTGGTATAATCGATATAAAATCAACCAAACCAACTGGTGCGGAATCTATGTAATGGAATGAATCTGCATCTACCATTTCTCTACCCTCAGGCCCTTTAACCCTATCAAACTTGCCTGATGGAATTAAATATGTAGAGATAGTTGCAATCACACCGAAAACAAATAAAATCACATATATATGTGGCATACTAAACTTTTTGTTCGACCTATCTTCGTTCTTTGCCTTACCATTTTCCTTTACCAATGTGCACGACCCCTTTGCTTATTTTGATAAACAATTTCACGCTATCACGTTTAGGAAAATTTATAATTATACAAATCTGAAAATTTAAAAAATATTTTTGTCAGTTATTACAAAAAATCATATGCACAAATTATTTTTCACGTTATTATATAGGGAATTCCCTATTTTTCTTCTTTTTGAGAAAAAATTCACAAACTTTCGTTATATTGTTTTAGAATAAAGATGTAGGAGGGATTGTCATGCGAAAGACGATTTTAGTTGTTCATGGTATGAGAAAGGGAAAGTTAAATGAAACGTTATTAAATTTTATTCATCAAACTTTTAATAGTGATGAGATTGATTATGAGGTAGCCTTTTTAGAAAGTGAAGAGATCTTATTGGATGAAGTGATTCAACAAACGATTGATGCTGGTTATTCACGTATTCATCTTGTGCCGTTATTATTGTTTACCGCTTCTCATTATTACGAAGATATCGAAGCGTTATATGAAACATTTCAAGAAAATAATCCGAACGTGCAGTTTATATTAAGTAAACCTCTAGGCACACACCCGATTATGACAAACTGGGTTGCTTCTCAACTTGAAGCTTACAAAGACGACATTGATGATGAAACTGGCATTGTCATACTTGCTCACGGTAATGCACGCTTTGATGAACCGGATGTTGCACTTACACGCATTTGTCACGAGCTATCAACGGCTCAAAATCCATGTTACCCAAGCATGGTCTATGGTGAACTTCGCTTTAAAGAAACGTTACCAAAAATTGCTAAAAAGCATCGTAAATTATTAATTATTCCATTTTTCTTCTATGATGGTTTCCTTGTAAACAAGTCGAAACGTCAAATAGAATCACTCGGTTTACCGAATCCTATCACATATACGACGGCTATTAATTTTCATCCTTTATTAAAAGACATCGTACATTTAAGAATTGCTGAATGTGAGGCGGTACCGGATGTATCCAGTTCAACTTAACCTTAAAGGTAAACATGTCGTAATCATTGGTGGCGGCAAAATTGCATGGAGAAAGTTCTCTAAATTAAAATCAGAGCCTTGCTCAATCGATGTTATCGCACGTGAATTTCATGAGCACTTTGATACGATTCAACCAACGAAACATATTCGCTTCATACAAGCGGACTATCAACGAGAACATATTGCCCATGCAGATTTAATTATTATCGCAACAAACCATCCCGAAACGAATGACCGAGTTGCTCAAGACGCCCTACCCTCTCAATGGGTCAATCATACCGGGGATCGCAAACAATCCGACTTTTATAACAGCTTAGATATTGAACATAATGGCCTAACAATCAGCATTAGCTCACACGGCCAAGATATTCAACGAACACAACACTATGCAGCGAAAATTAAAGCATGGTTAGATTCAATGAAGGAGGATATGCATGAGTAAAACAAAACTTTTAATGATCGGTAATGGTATGGCTGGTGTCCGTACAATTGAAGAAATTCTAGAACGTGATCCAGACCGCTTTGAAATCACAATCATCGGTAAAGAACCTTATCCAAACTATAACCGCATCATGTTATCAAACATTCTTCAAAATAAAATGACAAAAGAAGAAACAATTATGAACCCTTATGAATGGTATGAAGAACATAACATTCGATTAATAACAGGTGATAAAGTTGTAAAAATTGATCGTGACCTGAAACAAGTCGAAACAGAACATGGCGTGAAAGTATCATATGACCAAATGATTATTGCGACCGGTTCTGATTCATTCATACTACCAATTGATGGTTCTCGTCTAGAAGGTGTTGTCGGTTTCAGAACCATCGATGACACTGAAAAGATGTTAGAAACAGCTAAGACTAAAAAACGTGCCATCGTTATAGGTGGCGGTTTACTCGGTCTAGAATGCGCACGAGGTCTTGTCGATCAAGGTATGGACGTGACAGTCGTACATTTAGCAGAATGGCTGATGGAAGTACAACTAGATCGTAAAGCAGGAGAACTTTTAAAAGCAGACCTTGAAAAGCAAGGTATTAAATTTGAATTACAAGCGAATACACAAGAAATCATTGGTGAAAACCATGTTGAAGGTATTCGATTATCAGATGGTCGTGTCATCGCAACAGACATGGTCGTGATGGCAGTTGGTATTCGCCCAGTAACGAAAGAAGCACGTGCCGCTGGATTAGAAATTGGACGCGGTATCGTAGTAGACGATTTCATGCGTACAAGTGACCCAGATATTTACGCAGTTGGAGAATGTGCAGAACACCGCTCAAAAGTATACGGTCTTGTTGCCCCACTATATGACCAAGGTAAAGTCTTAGCAGATCATATTACGGGCATTCCAACTGAAGGTTACAAAGGTTCAACGACCTTTACTTCTTTAAAAGTATCAGGCTGTGATTTATTTAGTGCTGGTTGGATTACTGAAAATGAAGGTGTCCGTGGTATTGAAACTTTTAACGGTGTCGATAACATTTATAAGAAAATCTTCGTCAAAGATAAGACGATCGTTGGTGCAGTACTTTATGGTGATACAGAAGAAGGCAATCGCTTTTATAATATGATGAAAAAAGGCGATACAATCGATGAATATACACTCGTTTCAATTCTTCATAAAGCAGGAGAAGTTGATGCAATTAGCGTTGCTGAAATGGATAACGATGAAACAATCTGTGGATGTAACGGTATTTCCAAAGGAGTCATCGTAGAAGCGATTAAAGACCAAGGTTTAACGTCCGTAGCTGATGTCACACGTGTGACGAAAGCTGGTAACTCATGTGGTAAGTGTAAAGGTCAAATTGCAGAGCTCTTAGAATATACACTTGGTGATGACTTTGTTGCTGCAGCGCCAACAGGTATTTGTGCATGTACAAGCCTTACAAGAGATCAAATCGTTACTCAAATTCGAGCTAAAGGTTTAAAAACATCTAAAGAAGTTCGACACGTATTGGACTTTAAAGATAAAGGTGGCTGTCCAAAATGTCGTCCTGCTATTAACTACTATTTAAACATGGTATATCCTCATGACCACGAAGATGAAAAAGCTTCACGCTTTGCGAACGAACGTTACCATGCCAATATTCAAAAAGACGGCACATTCTCTGTTATCCCTCAAATGCGTGGCGGTGTAACAGATGCCGATCAACTTATTCGACTTGGTGAAGTAGCTAAGAAATACAACATCCCATTAGTCAAAATCACGGGTGCACAACGTATCGGTTTATACGGTGTTAAAAAAGAAGAATTACCGCAAATTTGGAAAGACTTAGATATGCGTTCAGCATCTGCTTATGGTAAGAAGACACGTTCAGTTAAAAGTTGTGTCGGTAAAGAATTCTGCCGATTCGGTACACAATTCACAACAAAATTAGGTATCCGTTTAGAGAAAACATTTGAATATATCGACACACCACATAAATTCAAAATGGGTGTTTCAGGTTGTCCACGTAGCTGTGTAGAATCAGGTGTTAAAGACTTCGGAGTCATCGGTGTAGAAAATGGCTTCCAAATTTATATTGGAGGTAATGGTGGTACAGATGTCGTCGCAGGTGAATTACTAACAACTGTTGAAACTGAAGATGAAGTTGTCAAACTATGTGGTGCATACATGCAATACTATCGTGAAACAGGTATTTATGCAGAACGTACAGCACCATGGCTCAAGAGACTTGGCTTTGACCAAGTAAAATCAGTTGTACTTGATCCTGAAAAACAAGATGAACTTTACGCACGCATAATGGATGCGAAACGCGCCTACGATACAGAGCCATGGCATGAAGTCGTGCTCAATAAAGATAAACGTCACATTTTTGAAGTGGAGAAGGTGTAACTATGACATTAACAAATGAAAAAGTAAGAGTCGCGCATATTTCAGACCTTGAACCATTAATCGGTAAGAAAGTTATCGTTGGAGATACGCAAATTGGTTTATTTTTAACTGAAGAAGGTAACATTCGTGCGATAAATAACGTTTGTCCTCATAAACAAGGTCCATTATCAGAAGGTACAGTGAGTGGAGATTATGTATACTGTCCACTTCATGACCAAAAAATCGACTTATCGACTGGTCAAGTTCAAGAACCAGATGAAGGATGTGTCCCAACTTATCCTGTAGAAGTGGTTGATGGAGACATATACGTATGTCTATAATCGCAGAACCTCGAGTATATTTAGTCGGTGCAGGTCCAGGAAATCCTTTATTACTATCTAAAAAAGCAGAGCGATGTATTAAGCGGGCAGATGTTATTTTATACGATCAACTCGTCAATCCGTTTGTATTACAATTTTCATCACCAGAAACAGAGTGGATTCATGTTGGTAAACGACCTTATCACAAATCTATGAAACAAGAAGATATTAATCAATTACTTGTTGAAAAATCACGCACAAATAAGACGGTCGTCCGTCTAAAAGGCGGTGATCCAGCAATATTTGGACGCCTTGCAGAAGAAGTTTCCACATTAAAATCACACAACATTACATTTGAAGTCGTACCTGGTATAACAGCCGCTTCAGCTGCGATGAGCGAACTCAATCGAGGGTTAACAGAACGCAACATTTCAACTAATATTACATTTACAACTGGCCACTTCAAAGATAATGAAGAACAATCCATTGATATCACAACACTCAAAAATGGTGGCACGCTCGCCATTTATATGGGTGTTAAGAGATTACCAACTTTAGTTAAAGAAATTAAAGCAGAAATCACAGACGATATACCAGTAGCCGTTATCTTCAGTGCAACACGACCAGAACAAACGGTCATCGCAGGCAATGTATCTAATATCGTCGAAAAAGTACAGTCACTCTCACAAATACCAGGACCCGGCATCACAATCGTAGGTCATATTGTTAGAGATTTAGTTGAAGATATATCAAGTAAAGAGGAAGTCGAATACGTAAAGTTTATAGGTAATCGACAGAATATAATAGATGAGGCATTAGAAGTGTATGAATCAGGCGGATGGTCAATCATCGATGACCGCAACCACCCTAACCTACACCCAACACAACATAACATCCTCACCGAGCTCATCAATCAAACAACATTTACAAAAGTTGTAGATACAGAAGTCGTGAATGTGTAGGATGGTAGAGTTTGGTGAGTTAAGAGAGCTAAGGCGGTGAGGTGAAGGCGCACGAAGACTGCAAGATATCGTGCGTTATACCCTAAAATAGTACCCTGGCGCACGAAGACTACAAGATATCGTGCACTTTCAAATAATCTAATCAAAAAAACAGCTGTCGCTTTGAAGTTTCTAAGTGAGTTAGGCCCATTTTATAAAAAACACTTTTGTTAAATTCACATAATGTGAATTTCTACAAAAGTGTTTTTTTGTGAGTACTCTCTTCCTCAATATAAACTAAAAAAGATATTCTCTTCGTCTATCTTTTCTCCAATTAAAATTAGATAATCATCTATGTCTATATCATACTTTTCAATAAGCACATTACTATTAGAAATTTGAACTAAATATTTATTAGGACTATTCTCGAATGTTATAAACCCTTTTACACGATATACCTTTTGGGGTAAATTCTCTAACCATAATTTGAATTTTTCCATTTGAACTGGCTTATCAATTGAGTAGTATTTATGGTAAATATGATTATGAAAATTTTGATTTTGATTCTTAAATGGGATGTTTTTAACTTTTTTAGATAAGTAATGATAACTTACTTTTCCATAAGTTGTTGAAAATGTTTCTGCTCTTGGATATTGTTCTTGTATAGATTTAATAATATTGATTGACTCACACGAATCGATTAAATCAAGCTTATTTACTATAATATCCTGACAATACTTTAGTTGAACATCGATAAGTTGTTGTGTTTGTTTTGAATAGGTTGCTATTTTTTGATATTCCGGTATATCTATGATGCCGATGATACTTCTTATTGTTATAAATGGCGAAAGCACAGGTGTCAAACATGCATCTAGTACTTCTAATGGGTGTGCAATACCACTACATTCAATTAAAACTATTTCTGGTTGTTGTTCAATATATAACATATGCAATTGATGTGCAACATCATCTTTCATTTCACAACATATACAGCCATTGATGATTTCATTTACTGTAACATCAGACTGAATTAACTCAGAATCAACTGTCCTCTTACCAAACTCATTCATAATGACAGCAATTCGTTTACCTTCTTCATGGACTTCTTTAATCAAATGGTTCAGTAAAGATGTCTTCCCGCTTCCTAAAAATCCAGTAATGATAAAAATTTCCATACCAAATCCACCTTTAATATTTGTCAAAATCCATAAACACTTTACTACCTGTTGTGTTGACTTGTCTTTGATACTTTCCATTGTACCCAGAAATAGCAGGTAAATGTGTACGTGCTATTACAAGTTGACATATCCGTTGATTTTCTTCAATTTTTAATGAGAAATCATTCGCATTAAATAATTCTAAAGTAATATGACCTTCAAACCCCGGATCTACCCAACCAGCATTCTGTATAAATAAACCCGCTCTGCCAATTGAACTCCTCCCTTCTACAAAACCCGTCATCATATTTGAAAGTTTCACATATTCTTGTGTAGTCGCTAATACAAATGATTTACCTGGTATTGTAAAAGTTTTGGCAACAACTTCATCATACTGAATAGGATCTTTCAACGATTGCACATTATCTTTCGGTGAAATGGGTAGTAGAAAATGATTGCCTAATGTTAAATCAATAGAAGCTGGTTCTATAAGTTGTTCTCGATAAGGTGTAACACTCACTTGACCTTCACTAATAGACTGTTTAATATCTTGATCTGATAATATCAATTAAATCCCTCCAAAAAATTCATAATCAATACAGTTATACATAAGCAAATTGTCGCTGTTATCATTTGTTTTACGACAATTCCTAGACCTTGTTTCCACCCTAAATTTTTAATTATCATAGTGATTGTTACAGAACATGCAGAAAATGTTGAGCTAAATAATACTAATAAGAATACGCTTTTTAATGGCATTGCTTGCAATAATGAGCCCTGATTCATATTGAACAACAACATACCATCTTTTCTAATCATTGAGAATAGAATACCCGTTGACATCTCTTGAGGTGCTTTCATCAACTGTAAAATTGGATTAAAGATATTTGCAGTCCACAGTAAAATAGGTGTCATAGAAAGGATACTCGCACATACACAAATCATCATAAATATTGGTAAAGCTTGAGCTAAGAATGACAGAATAGTCTGTTTGGATTGTTTCCAAACAGCTTTAATTGAAGGCTTTCTAACTTTATCTAACACAAAATAATGAGTTGGTATCATGCTTTTTGGGGACCATAGTTTAATATGTATTAAACCACCGATAAATACGATTATTAAATAAGGAATAAATAACCATGGGGCATTGATTACACTGAACAGTGAAAGTGTTGCGCCAATTTGATAACTACATGATGATCCAAAGCTAACCATACTTATACAGTTATTTTTAGTACAAGCACTACAATCATGATTGGCGCGCAATACTGCTGCAGAATTACAACCAAATCCCTCTATAACTGGCACAATATCGTAACCAGTTAATCCTACTTTTGTCATAACTGGATCGATTGACCAAACGATATAAGATTTCAAATGACTTTCACTAATAATATTTGTAGAAATACTAATGAAAACGACAACGGGTAATGCCCAAATGATTGAATATATACCGAGTGACAATAACCCATAATCTCCAAATAGTAAGTCATTCAAAGCCTTTTCGTCGAATTGAACAGTATGTATTACATAGTCTAAGAACTGCTCAGCCCAATGATTTTGAATATATTGAGATAAATAATAAGAAAAATATATTGGCAACATAAACATTACTATGATTAAAACAAAAGCTAAAAACATATCTTTTATTTTAGGGATATGTTTCGCTTGTTCCTGTCTTAAGATATCCAATTCAGAGATAATATATTTTGATTCGTCAGGATCATCTATCTTTTGTTTAAAGTTTTCATCTATAGTCAGCTTTAATTGCTTTTGAATGATATACCTTTTGAACTGCAACTTCTGTTCTGTTGATAGTTTTTTTAGCTGCTTAATCACAATATAATGTTCACCGTCTGGTATCGGTGAACAAGTTCCATTTTTAATATTATATTCAACTTTTAACATGAACAATTCACATCGCAACAAGTATAATCATCTAAAAACATTTGATTTGATTGATAGAACTCAATAGCATCCTCATTTGCTTCAAAGCTTTCTCGATCACATATTAATTTTGCTAGAACAGCTAAACGCGTTCTAAATTTGTAAATATAACAAAGAATCACATCTTGATGTTTAACCGTATCTCCTATCATAAAGACATTAGGATTAATTGTTGATTCATCATCGTCAGTTAACATAAAA
This sequence comes from Mammaliicoccus sp. P-M59, assembly GCF_022386135.1. Lineage (NCBI taxonomy): Bacteria > Bacillati > Bacillota > Bacilli > Caryophanales > Staphylococcaceae > Mammaliicoccus > Mammaliicoccus sp. P-M59. The sequence goes on from NZ_JAJNJJ010000002.1 coordinate 165,091, forward strand.
TTTGTACCATCATTTTCAAATAATATTCGGGTTAGTCGATTATGTTGAACAGGATTAAATCCAGTAGCAAGTATTGGTTCTTCGGAAATTTTCACATCGTCATGTACGCCGTTAAATTGAATAACATATTGACCATTTTTATACTCTATTTCTTTCACCACATGTTCGGTATGAATACGTATGGGATAACCAAGTTCCTTTAATTCTTCATATCGTTGGTGTGTATAAGGAGAAAGTCGAATACTTGGATCAGCATCTTCTTGTTTATAACTTGTAGAATTAGTATAAATATCAACAATTTTACCGGATAATGCTAAATTGATTGCTGCATCAAACCCACTTTCATTACCACCAATTACGACAGCCAGATCACCATATATATCTGAAAATTTTTCAACCTCACTATAATGTCTACCATGGTTAAACGGTTTATAAGGATATGAAAAATTCCCTGTCGCAACAAAGATATATTCAGCATCAATAGTCCCTTGATCTGTATAAATTTTATATGTGTCTTTGTCTATATTATTGGATACATCTAATACATTTGTATGTTGGTCAATTTTCAAGTTATAAATCTGTACAAGTGCTTCTAAATATTGAACATACTCTTTACCTGAAATATGTTCTTTTTTAAAAGTAAAAGCAGGAGAACTATGAGGTGTGATTGCGTTAATATCTGGTGTTCCAAATCCATTTGTTGTAAACGAAGGTGTGATAAAACGAGTTGATAATGGCCAATTTTTAAAAGATTCACCAACTTGTCCTTTATCTAATATAAGAATATCATCTAATCCCATTTCAATTAATGCAATAGCCATACCTATACCAGCAGGACCCGCACCAATAATCACTACTTTATTTGTTTTTTCCATTTTAACACTTCCTAAATCGTAATCATTACTATTTAACGATATAAATAAAGTAACATTTTTAAAATGAATACGCAAGTTTAGAAAATTCATATTATTAATCAAATATAATAATAATGGTAAATAGTATTTAAATTAAAATTAGGCGACTTATCCTCTATAGATCATATAGAATAAGCCGCCTAGAAAATATTGTTTATTAAGTTTTCATTATTCGTGCTACGTCATTTTCCGGTATACGTTCTTCTAAATCTGATAAATTTATTATAGGTTGCATGTTATCATTATTCACCTCTGTTTCTACTATTCTAGTATCATTACCCGCCACTTTTCACAATGAAGCAAATTATTGATTATATTTAGTACAAGGTAGTACAAAATCTACTAATTGAAATATCATTTCCATATCATGTGTCACTATAAAAATAATATTATCTGGGGAAGATAGTGACTTTATCTCATTACAAAATTGATCTAATGAGTTTCTATCGAGCCCTGAAGTTGGTTCATCAAATACGATGATTTTTTTATCAGATAGCAATGCAGATGCTACTGCTGTACGTTGTTTTTCTCCTCCCGAGAGAGAAGCAGGATGCCGTGTTTCTAAATGGGACAAACCTAATTGCTTTAAGATTTGTTGTACTTGTTCTTCTGTTGCATCTGTACCTAAACGAACTTCATTTAAAAGTGTATTTGAGAACAATTGTTGATTTACGTCCTGCATGACCATAAATCCTTGTTTATTCAACATTTTCTTCTTTAATATCTGTTTATTTTCTTTGATAGCACCTTTATACTTGATAAACCCTAATAATGTATTTATAAATGTCGTTTTTCCTGCACCATTCTCTCCAATAACACCGATAATACTGCCACCTGAAAATTGAAGGTGAGGAATACAAAACACAGTCTTATCGTGATAAGATACTTCTACTTCTTCAAGTTCAATAGATAGTGAGGAATCTTCGTCAACATTTCTTTGAATTTGACATAATTCCCATGATTTTTCATTTGTTAATTGGTTCAATTTTTTAGATAAAGAATCAATATTCATACTTCTGAGACCCATTATAGATAACTCTTGTTCACTTTTAACATATAGTTCATCAAATGTATAAGTTGCTTGATGTTGTCCGGATTTCAAATATATAAATCTGTCTGCTAAGCCATTTAACCAATATAGGCGATGCTCTGATAGTAGAATCGTATAGCCAAGTTTCTTCAAACTAGTCAGTAATATCTTTAATAATTCAATTGATTCATAATCTAAATTAGCAGTAGGTTCATCAAGAAGTAGTATTTTTGGCTTCATAGAAATAATAGAGCCACAAGCAACACGTTGTTTTTCTCCACCAGAAAGTTCAAATATGCTTCGATTAATTAGATTTTTTAAGTTTAAATCAGCTATTGTCTCTTCTGTTCTCTCTAGAATTTCTTTTCGCGTTAAATTTAAATTTTCACATCCGAAAATCAATTCATTAGAAGTATCTAAATTGAAAAATTGAGATTTTGGATTTTGAAATACAGAACCAACATTTTTAGCTATATCACTAATAGTCTTGCCGTTAATTGATGCACCAAAGTGCTTTACTTCACCTTCCAACCTTAAGGTATCGTAAAATTCAGGTATTAACCCATTTATTACCCGGGTAATCGTTGTTTTGCCACAACCACTTTCTCCGCATAAAACGACACACTCACCTTGTGCTACTTGTAGTGAAAACTCATCAATAATTTTAGTAGAATCAGATGTTGTTACGCTAATCTTTTGAAGATCTATCGCATTCATACGTTCATCCCCCTTTAAAAATAATGACGAGTGCAATAGCTATAAATATCACAAGATAATCTACAATATTTAGTCGAAATTTGATGATGGTCGTACGCTTTCTTCCGACATCTAATCCACGTGTCATTGCAGCTGCTGAGAGTTCTTCCATCACTTTACCGGATGAAATCAACATTGGAACTACCAATCGTTCTATGGATAAGATTGGATGTTTCAAAAAGTAAATTGGACCGATATCAATATTTCTAAAAACTAATGCTTGTCGTATATTTTTTAAATGCTCTAATAATGTTGGAATAAAACGTAACATTACTACAAAAGCGACTGCAAAAGCATCTGGAATATGTAAGGTTTTAAACATTGCCAAATATTCACTAGTAGTTGTTTTTTCTGCTAAAATATAAAACATTGCAATCGCTGGTATAAATACTCTTACAACATTAAATATTATAAAAATAAAAGAAAAGTTTTGACTTAAATGAACTAATTCAGCAATTCCTTCTAAAGCAATCGTCCCAAAGAATATCACGACAAACAGATAACACTTCATCATTTCTTTAGTATTCAATAAAAATAATGATGTTAGTCCTCCTACAATACATTCTCCCAGTATCGATCCACTTCGCATCATTATTATAGATGAAATAATAAAAACGATAATTTTTGTAATAGGTGAAATATCTACGAAAGCATCTTTTTTAAAATACAATGGCACATTTACAGTGTTCATCATATTCATACAATGCCGGCCTTCTCAAAATGTTTTTTATTTAATTTATTACCTATAATTGCTCCAATGATACCCCCAATAATAGCAAGAGCAACTATTACGAGGATAATCCAATTTGGTGTAAGTGCAGAAAATTGTTCAACATAATCTTTTCCATAATAATATTCCGAAGACTTCATAAATTGATCCCGAGCAAATAATAGCATTGTAAAAGGACCAACTACAATAATATTAAAGATACTATAAGCAACTATATTTTTGAGCTTAGTATATTTACTTCTGTCTTTTAATACAATTTCAGCTAATATACCTGCGATAATAGCAATAAATAAAGGTGCAATAGTAGTAGATGACAATGTCAATCCTGATAATATAGCTAAAATAAAGACAGCACCTCTCTTAGGAACTTTAGAAATATAAAGTATAAATACTGGTCCTAAAATAATTCCAGTTATCAAAGGTGTTAATAAGAACGTAACCGGATTAAGACCAAAAAGCATGCCAGTTGCCACTAGGATTACGATATATATTGCAGCAAAAGCACCGGCAAAAATATAATCTTTCGTATTCATTTTTTTCTTCATTTTACTCACTCTTTTCTTTTCAACTAGTCCTTATTTGACTCAGTTTTATTATTATAAAATAGGAACATTAACATCAAAAAATTTAAGAAATCATTGGTTTTTAAATTAAGAATAATCTTTTTTGAGGTATATAGACGTACTAATCGGCTTTTTTTATATTTCTTCACACTATTTATTTTGTTTTTTCTATATTTATATTTTAAATTATACCTTCCGTAGTAATACTACTAATATCTAACAAATATAAAGTACCATTAATATGATGTGTTCGTTCTATTTTCAATCCACTTTTTTCTAATAATTTTTCAAAATCATGATAACTTCGTTCGACCCCTCCACATAATATCCATATGTTTAGAGCATCCATATATTTATCATAAACATTGTTATCATTTTCAACCGGTAAAAGCTCTTCTATTATCCATATTCGACTATTAGGTTTCATATTTCCTTTTATATTATTAAGAATATTTGTAGCTTGCTCATCTTGCCAATCATGTAAAACTTTAGATAAAATAAATATATCGCCTTTTATCTCATAACTATCAAAAAAGTTTTGTGTTTTAAACTTAAGACGGTCAGAAACATCATTTCCTCTCATCAATGCAGTAGTTTCTTCTTCTGCAGAATTCAGATCTAGTACAACCCCTTTTGAATTAATGAAATAATTTAGTATTTTTACCATCAATTCTCCTCTACCACCTCCGATATCTACAAATGATAGTGGAATTTCAGGAGAGAAATGCTTAAACCACTCCTCTAAATCATGGCTTCGTGTATAGCTATCCATCATGTTTGTGAAAGTCTCTAATGACTTTTCATTCTCACTCAAATGTTCAAAAAAGGGTTGCTTATGTAACACTTCGTATGGAGATTGATTTGAAGTCAGACCATCTGTTAAACCTAACCATGTTGGCATAACTATACGCCCAGTAAATAATACATAAGGTAATAAAGAGTTTTTTGAATTTCTTTCTGTTAAATAGTCACCTAATTCAGTTAAGTACAAGTATCCTGCTTTTTCTTTAATAAATCGCTTGGCTATTAAAGGTGTAACAATAAGATTTAATTTATCTTGTGGAATTTTTAAAGATTGAGCTAAACTAGATTTTGTTTGTTTTTGCTCAACTATATTGTCGAATAATCTTATTTCACAAGCAGTGTATAACAATACTGATAAAGAAAAACCCTGTATATTCTTCATAATTGTAAGTACTTCAGAATTCATTTAATTCCCCTTCCTCCTTATAAAAATTTTATCTAAGGATCTACAATAACTAGCAGATAAATCAAAAGGGAAAAAATGGGTTCCATGAAACAAGTCAAAACTGAATTTACCCTTAGTCACTTCTTTCCATTTCAACATATCTTTTTGAGTCGCATCTACATCCTCATCACCAGCATGAGCAATAATATCCGCCTTTATAATTTCACCATGATATTTATGTTGCTCATCCAATTTATAATCATTTTTTATCATTGGTAGAAATAAGTCTTGAAAAGCTTCTGTCTCAAGAATCTCTTCTGGCGTAGCTCTTTGTCGTAATAGTTCTCTTTTTAGAGCTGTATCACCCTGTGTAGAATAGTAGTGACGTTCTTTTTCGAACGTCACACTATGTCTCCCAGCAACAATTAAATTTTTAACACTTTTCTTATACTTACTTTCTAATAAATGAGTCACATAAAATGCAAGCAACGCACCAAAACTGTGTCCATATAGGTTAATTTCATCACTTGGAGATGTGATATTAGCAATCTCTCTGGCTAACGTTTCTATTAAATGGTTTAAAGAAGACTCAAGTGGTTCATTCATACGAGCATGTTTACCTGGTAATTCTATCGGAATAACAGCTACATTATGAATTTCATCTAACCAGCTATAATATTTGGTAGCAGAACCCCCAGCAAAACTGAAACAAAACAGCTTTTTTCTATGATTTAATTGCTTATCATCTAAAAATGGAAATGTCATATAATCATTCTTAAGCATTTTATATTTCCCCTTCTTCTACATTATTTTGGTATGTTTCCTCAATATATTTCGACAATTTGTCTAATTGAGATATTTCGAAGAGTTCTTTTAGTGATAATTCTATTAATAGTTTTTCTTTTACTAACTGGATAAACTGTATTGCTTTTAATGAATCTCCTCCTAGTAGGAAGAAATCATCATTTAATTCAATCGTATCTACTTCAAGTATTTCCTTCATTAAATTTTGAAGTTGTCTATCTAAACTATTCCATTCTCTTTCTGATACACCCTCTTTATCGAATCTAACTTCATTGAGTAACTTATTACGATCTAGTTTCCCATTTTGCGTGAGAGGGAATTCATCAGTTTGAAAATATATTTTCGGTACCATATAGGCTGGTAAGGATTTTTTTAAGTCAGATTCGATTGTTTGATATTCTACATTTTCAGAAGCAACATAAGCTACAATAAGTTGTTTATCAATAAGCACAACTGCATCTTGGATATATGAGGTTTGTTTTAAATTTTGTTCTATTTCTCCAAGTTCGATTCTATAGCCATTTATCTTGACTTGGCCGTCTTCACGCCCCTTAAAGATAATCTGTCCATCATTTCTATACATTGCTAGGTCACCTGTACTATAAAGTCTTTGCTTTAATTCCGAATGATAAAAGAATGATTGTCTTGTTTTAGTTTCATCGTTCCAATAACAATCCGCTAAACCTTCTCCTGCAATATACAGATTTCCTATTACTCCAATTGGACATAGATCTAATTGTTCATTTAAAATATACATACGTTGATTAGCTAAAGGTTTTCCATAAGGAACAGATACGTCTGATTCTTTTAGTGTTGATAAATCAAATATATTAGACCAAATCGAAGCTTCAGTTGCACCACCTAATCCATAAAATTGTATATTAGAATTAATTATTTTCTTAGCATCCTTATACAAATCTTTTGGAATCCAGTCACCACTCAATAATACTTTATTTATCGTTAAATCTTTTTGTGGATGTTTTTCTAAATATTGTATAAATAATTTGAATAAAGATGGAACTGTATTCCACAATGTAATTGAGTATTGTTTAACATAATAAGTTATAACTTCGGGATTGATACGATCTACTTCATCAACGATAAACACCGCACCCCCTGCTTGGAACATGCCAAAAATGTCATATACCGACAAATCAAATGTCATTTGTGATAGCATAATTGCTCTATCATCAGCTGTAATTTTTAATCTGTCATTTATATCTAAAATTGTATTCATCGCTGATTCATGTTTAATCGCAACTCCTTTCGGAGTACCAGTAGTACCTGAAGTATAGATAATATAAGCTAAATCTTTTTTGTCATTTTGGGTATCATCAAAATATTCTAATTGTGTACCTTCAAATTGAATATTTGAAACTCCTGTATATTCATCCTCGCTATATGATTTACTTGTGATTATACATTTCACACCTGCTTGCTCCATTATTTTTATATTTCGAGAAGCTGGATTGTTTCTTGCTAAAGGTGTATAAATAGCTCCTACCTTAAATATAGCGATTGCTGCAATAATTTGCTCAAATGTTTGTTCAGATAGAATTGCAATAATATCACCTTTTTGTACTCCTGCTGTTTTTAATTGTTGAGCTAAACCATTAGCATAGAGATTCACTTCTTTGTAAGAATATGTTTGATATTTATCAATAATTGCAATTTGATTAGGATACCTATCAACCTGGTGGCTAAATCCTTCTAATAGAGTGTGACCTTTATAAGCTGGAACTTCAGTCTGATTAATTTGGTGAATCAAAGCATTAGATGAACTCTCTATAATATTTGTATGTTCATTTTCCCATATATCAGTAGTTTTACTTAAATCTCTTAATGTTTGTATATATCCCTTAAACATCTCGTCAACCATACCTTGCTCAAATAAATCTTTTATGCTATCTAAGGCAATATTCAAACCTGTTTCATCTTCAAAAACTTGTAAATCCATCCAAACTTGAGGCGTTTGAGATAAACCATATTGTACCCTACCTATTGCATCAGTACTTTTACCATTAATCCCTAATCCACTTGTAAAGACAATAGGCATAGTCATATTATTTTTATTGTTTTTGTTCATTAATCGTTGTACTGTGATACCACTTACACTTGAATGAGACATACACTCCCATAATTCTTCTTGTAATCGCTTAGCTCGATCAATAAATGAATCACCTTTAGTCATATCAACACTTAATAAAGTTAAAGTAGTGAAATCTCCTATGATATTTTGTACCGCTTCATTAAATGGAAGACGATCAAAACGCGTAAGATTAATTGTAAATTGCTGTGATTTACTCCATCGCGCAAGTATTTCTGCATATACTGTCAATAATACTCCTGCAGGGGTCAAACCATAATATTTAGATTTCTCTTTAATTTTAGCCCATTCATCAGCACTTAGTTTATTACTATTCCGTTTAAAGCGATGAGAAGTAGGTGAGTGATTAATATTTAAATCTGGTTTATTAAATATAGATGGAATTTTATTTTCCCAGTACTCCAAATCTTTTGAGTAATTTACTGTCTTCTTATACTGTTCAAATGATTCTACATAAGATTTAAATGTTGTTTGATTTGACGTCAGACTCGTATGTGGATGCTCATACAAATATCTCCATTCTTTGAATAATTGAAACATGCTAAATCCGTCAAAAAACAAATTATCAAAACTTACACATATTCGACCTTTCTGTGATGATAAATCTAAATATTTTATTTCGAAAGATGGCCATTTATAGGGATTAAAGTTTTGATGTTCCAATTGATCCCTCACTTTGAGTGCCTGTCGTTCCCCATTATTAATTTGTCTCAAATCAATATATTCAATATTGTAGAAATTAACTTCTTTTAATACCTTTTGTGAAAGTTGGTCTTCACATATAACCGTTCTAAGACTTAAATGTTTCTGTATCAATTTATTCCAAGCAGATTCTAATAAATTAACATCTAAATGTTCTGTTTCTAGTTCAAAATAACAATGACTTGAGACGTCACCAAATTCAAATGCACCACTTCTACCTAAAATATAGGCTTGTTGTACTTCAGTTAGCGAGAACTTATCATAAGGTGAATTATCTTTCACATCAGGTAATTGATGCCTTATAGCTCTCTGTCCTGATTTTTCAATGATATTAGCCATATCTTTTAATTTAGAAAATTTAAAAATACCTTCTAACTCAATAGTCACACCAAATGTTTGCTTAATATCATTTCTTAATTGAGTAGCGAGCAATGAATCCCCACCCAGTCTAAAATAGTCATCATCTGGTTCCGGTAATTGGTGTAATTGATTCTCCCATAGCTGACTTAGTTTACATTCATAAGAGGTCATTACTTGTGATGTTGCAATATCTGAATTATTATCTTGACTTTGTTTATTATCATAAGCTAACAGTTTTTTTCGATCCACTTTACCATTAGCTGTAATCGGTATATCTGCTAAAGTTTGAATTTGAGAAGGAATCATATAATAAGGTAATGTGTCAGATAAGAATGTTTTAATACTCTCCTCATTAAATTGATATGCTGTACTTTTTTGTAAAACATATAAATATGCTGAACCTAATTCATTTTGATCTGTATACATATTACGTAAATGGAACTCACTTTGATTAAAAATTGAAACCCAGGTATCGTGACTTAATAATGGATTTAAATCTTTTTCTGTTTCTACTTTATCCAACAGAGCAGTTGTAATATATTGCATTGATAAAGGTTCAGTGAGTTCAGTAACAAGTAAAAAGCCACCTGGATTTAATTTTTTCTCTAACTGTTTTAATGTAGCTTTTGGATTACTTACACGATGCAACTCATTATTTAAAATTATTACATCAAAAGTTATATCTTCAGGTATATTTTTAAGTTCTAAATTATCCACATAACAGGAAACCTCTTTAGGTATTTCTTGTTCGTTATTAATGTAATATAAGCTCGAATCAATATAAGTCCATTTATGTTCTTTATTCTTTATATTCTCTTTTACACCATTCAAACTTTGGGTACCATATACAAGAATAGATTTATTAGACATTTCATTCTGCATTATATGTTTATAAACTGAATTTAATATTTGATTTGCCCATCGGCCTGCTTCTACCGCTTCTATCAGTCTAGATATTCCAGGGAAATCTTTATCTATTAATAATTCATTCGGTCGTTTATAACCATAAACAATATCAAGCATGTATCTTTCAAATAACTTAATTATATTGGACAATTCTTCCTTTAAATCTATATCTTGTGACACTCTTTCTCCATCATTAATCGAGATTTTTCCATTCAGCTCTTCCCATTTTTTTACTAATAGTTGGTATCCTGGTATCACTTTAGATTTTTCGAGATGTAAAAGTACTCGTTCTATACAAGCTTTAGTCAATTGATTTATGGTATTGATTATAGATTCATGAAGGTAATAGTTAAATGGTATATTATTCATGAATCGATATGCATCAAATGATTTAAAACTTTTAATCTTTTTGATATAAGGATTTTGTTGTAATTGGTCTGAATCAAATGTCACAAAACTTATAATTTGTTTTTGACCTCCAAAATCTTTAATAATTGAAGCAGATTGATCGATGCCTCTGACGCGTTTAATAGCAGAATCTATCTCACCTAATTCGATACGATGTCCTCTTAATGAGACTTGATTATCTAATCTTCCTAAAAATTCTATTGTATCGTCTCTCCAAAAACGACCTTTATCTCCTGTTTTATACCATCTCACCCCACCTTCATTCACAAATTGCTCTCTTGTTAATGTTGGTTGATCAAAATATCCCTCAGCCACTCCTGCTCCACCAATCCAAAGTTCTCCATCTTCATAATCATTTGCATCTTTTCCTTGAGCATTAACAATTCTGTAAATTTGGTTAGGAAGAGGTTTTCCATATGGAATTGTATGCCAATGTGTAGGTGCAGGTCTCTCAAGTTCGATAAAATTAGACCATATAGATGCTTCTGTAGCACCTCCCATAGCTAATACTTTACTATTTGGAAATACTTCTAGAATATGTGTAGGCAATTCACCATCAATCCAATCACCTGAGAGTAACGCATATCTAAGCGAATGTTGATTTATTGATTTATGCTTCATTTCAGTGAGTAACATTTGCATTAAGGTTGGCACTGAATTCCATATAGTTATAGGATGCTTTTTCAATACTTCCAACCACTTTTGACTATCTCGCCAATACTGATCCTCAACATAGCACATACTAGCTCCTATCATTAGGGGACCAAAAACATCAAATACTGAAAGATCAAAATCAAATTGGGAAACATTCATCACTATATCTTTACTATCCATCTGACATTTATATTGAACTGCCTCAATTGTATTCAATACCTGATGGTGGGTGATTTTCACACCTTTTGGTTTCCCAGTTGACCCAGATGTAAATATTATATAAGCTAAGTCAGAAACATTCTGATCTGGTGGCAGCACTTCATTTTCAAATCTTATTGCCTCTTCAATACTAATGATAAATTGCTGTTTATTTTCAAAATTGCTGGATATTTCGTTTTGTATAATCAAATGTGTAATATCAGAATGATTTAAAATTTGTTCTATTCTCTTGTAAGGTTGGTGAGGACCAATTGGAATATAACTACATCCCATTAACATAACCGCTATCATGGAAGCAACGTATTCTGGTCCTTTCGGTAATTTAATCGCTACACTATTTCCTGGTTGGACGCCTTTGTGTTGTAAGTATCCTGCAATGTGATTTACTAACTCAAGAAGTTCTTGATAACTCACAACTTCATTCGTCAAACCATTGATAAGGGCACATTTTTGAGGATATAGTTGAGCTATTTCAATAAATTTTTGAGGTATGGTTTGCGTATAATTATTACTAACCTTAAAAGCTTGCCTCTCTTGTTCTCGCCGTAATTCATTTTGAGTTTTATGTGTGTATATCTCATCCATTGAACTCTGACAAAGTATTAATTCTTCTTTAAAATATTCAAACATATCATCAACTAATCCATCTGGAAAAAGTTCGTCTATACTGTCCCAAACAATATATAAACCACCATCTTTATTAAACACTTGGAAATCTAGGTACGCTTGCGGTGTTTGAGAAATCATATAAGATATATCACCAAATGTTTGGATGAAATTCTCATCTACAAGAGCATCACCAAGATTACTAGAAAAGACAACAGGAGACATAAATGATTTACCTCTTTGCTTTTGTAAATCTCTCATTACTCGGATACCTGAATACGAAATGTGCTTCATTCTTTCGTGAAAATTATTTTGCAGCTCCTTCATATTTTCAGCTAAACTCTTAGTTTGAGACATATCGATGTCAAGCAATAAAAGATTTGTAAAATCTGCAACTACATGTTGAATATCTATACTTGAATCTCTATCAAAAATAGGCAAATTTAATAAAAACCTTTTGTTATTACTCCATTTTGCAATAGTTCTTGCATAAAGTGTTAAAAGCATCATAGGTAATGTGACACCATGTTGTTTTCCAATTTTCTTCATTAATTCAAGCTGATCTGGTGTAACTATTGTTGAACGTCTATTAAACTTAGGCTGTACAACTTGATTAAGAGGTTTTATAACTGGCAAATGCGGTGCATCAGGCATCTTTTGTAATTGACTTAACCAATAAGCTTCATCCTTTTCTTTTTGCGCTTGATCACTTTGTTGTTTATAGGCTAAGTACTCTGCAAAGTTCCATGATTCTTCATGTCCATGTTGGCTATTTATATCATTATAATAAGTAGCTAAATCACTTAATATCATTTTAAAGCTATGCACATCACAGACTAATAAATCAATATCAAAACATAATCTAGCTGTTTCATCATTAATAATTATATACTGTAAGCATACGACTTCTCCTAAATCTACACGCATCAATCGGTGAGAAGTTTCATTTCTAAAAGTTTCTAGACTTTTTCCTTTATCTTCATATTGAGAGAAATTATGTACAATTACTTCTTTATGAAATGGTTCATCTAATACTTGCTGCTGTCCACTTTCAGTAAATTTTGCTTTTAACATAGGATGAATTTCGAATATCTTTAACCATGCTTTATTTAATTTTTCTAAATCCAGGATTTGTGTATCAATTTCAACATATCCATGACAGCCGACACCACCTAATGTTTCTGTTTCTTTTCTACCTATCCAATATGCATATTGAACATCTGTTAAATCAAACGGCTCTTTTAAATCAACATTAGGCTTTTTGATTTCCTTAGAGATAGTAGGGCGATTTTCAAATAATAATATACTCCATTTCTCTAAAGTAGGATTCTCAATAAAACTTGAAAAGGAGACTTTGTAACCAGCTTTCATCCATTTAGCTAATATTTTCATTATATCTAGTGATTCTAAACCAAATTTAATAAGCGATGTCTGATCATCTATGAATATGTTACCTTTTAACATATGTGATATATCTTGTTTTAATTCTTCTTTGATATCTTCTTGAGTTAAATTTTTAGACAACATTATGAGCACCCACTAACTATCTTAATTATTTTTTTCTTATCGATTTTACCAATATTTGCGTAGGGTAATTCTTCTAAAAAATAAATTTCATCAGGCACTTTATATCTAGCTATTCCTTGTGTTTCAAAATGATTTAGTATTTCTTGATGAGTAATTTGTATACCACTTGCTTCAATACATGCACATACTTTTTCACCCAGACTTTGGTCAGTCATACCAAATACGGCACAATTATCTATTAATGGATGTCTCCTCAAAATCGATTCAATTTCTGCAGGGACAATATTTTCACCTTTTCTATTAATCTGCTCGTCAACTCTACCCGACATAATCAAGTTTCCATTTCCATCTAAATAACCAAGATCTCCAGTTAAAAAATAATTATCTTCAGAGAATACTTTTTTATTCAATTCTTCATTGTCATAGTAACCCAAGAATGTATAAGGACCTTTTTCCGCTATTTCTCCAACCTTATAATTAGGTTGAATACTTCCATCTTCATTTAAAATTTTAATTTCATCACCTTCTGAAATAGGTTGCCCTTGAGTTCCTAATCTAATTTCCACAGAATCATTCAGTTTAGTAAAACAAGTAATCCCTTCCCCAAGTCCATAGCCTTGTTGAATTGTTACATTTAATTCATTCTCTAGTTTTAGTAAAGTATCATAATCTATTTTTGCTGCCCCCATAATTATGTGGTTTAACGAATATAAGTCTGCAGGAAACCAATTATGATTTTCTAGCCATACCGATGCAATAGCAGGTACAATAGAAGTTGTATTCACTTTTTCTTGTTCTATTAATTTAAAAGCCTCATCAAAACCATTTGTATGGGATAAAACAACAGTTCCCCCATTAAAAAGTACACCTAATACACCTGGATTAGCTAAAGCGTAATCATGTGCAACAGAAAGTACTGCTAAGTATATAGTGGCTTCGTTAAACTGACATCGCTCGGCAGCTTTTTTAATGTTATAGACATAAGCCTCATTAATTTTTGGGATTATTTTAGGGTTTGAGGTTGTACCTCCTGATAGCAAGAAGACACCTACATTACGACCATTATGTGACTTATGGCTTTCAACTTTTATATCTCCCATATTTCTTTCTCTATTAATATTAATATATTTAACATTGTCATATCGCTCTTCCGTGTCTCCAATAATTGTTGTTATAGAAGGGATATACTCCAAATTATCTGCAACCATTTTACAATAATTAAATCCTAAATAATTTGAAGAACCGACATATGCTTTTGGTTGTAATTGATTGGCTATCGCAATAATTTCTGATTCTCTAAGCGTAGGCATCATCAGTATAGGCTCTAAATTCAACATATTTGAAGCAAAGAGTACAATCATAAATTCTATGCTATTTGGGAGCTGTATTATTATTCGATGACCGCTTTCTAGACCTAAATCAGCCAATAATGCTGCACAATCTTTGACTTTATCAAGCAACTCTTGATAACTTAATCTATGATTTTTATCAATCACCGCAAGATTATTAGGTTTTTTTTGGACTTGTTCATATAGCGTTTCAAATAATGTTTCATTCTTTAGATATCCCTGTGACTCATAATATTTCAGAATGTGTTCTCTATTCATTTTAATAGCCCCTCCTGTGTTATTACTTTCTTAAAATTCAACGTTAATTTCAAAGTCTCCTTTAGAAACATCCAATAAAGAATCCGAATTCATTGAATTGACAAGATCATATTGCTCAGGATCTACTTTGTAAGTAATATGCTTAATACATTTAATATTATTTTTATGATTTGGAGAAAAAATTCTTGTCGTTTTAAACGGTGATTTAACAAATGGTAGTTTAGAGTCATATGGGAATATACATTTACATTTCAATAAGTATTGATGATAGTCTTTTCTTTTTACTGGTACAACAATAGAACGATATTCCCACTGTTTATATTTTTTCCTTAAACTTTTAAATTCATTTAATTCCGCTTCAAACGCCAATCTTATATATCCTTCATCTTCCTTTTTTTGTGACATAATACTTTCTACAAATTGGCTTTGACCAAAAAACCTTAATAACCTTTGAATCAATATCGGCATGTTCATATCGTAAATCAATTCAATATAAGGCCCTTCCTCAAAGTAAATCAAAGCATTGTATGGGTTCTTTTTTTTGCCGTATTCTACAGTAAAACCTTGGTTTCTAAAATCTTGAACTGCTTTTTGTAAATCATCTACCTTATATAAAATATGACTGACCTTCATTATTTAACCCCTTTCCCCAAATTTTGAATTGCCTCCACTAAACTATTGGTATGATTATAATCTAAACAAGTTGCATGATTCCCTTCTACTTCCATCATTACAATGTCTCCTAACACAAAACTTGTCCAACTCACATCTTCTTTAGTTTTTGGATAGAAATCTGTAACATATTCCTTAGGTTCAAACACATTAACGTCACCCAGATATGTTTCAGGTATATAGTGAATCATTCCTAGATATGTGTGGTTAAACACTTCATAAAGTTCCACTAATTTTTCAAAAGTATTGTTTGTTCCATTAAAGTTATGTTCTGGTATACTGTTATAGATTCTTTTTAATCTTTCATGTTGTGATAGTTCGTTTAATTTACGATATGCTGTACCAACATTTTGAAAACATTCATCTTCCTCTAGGCTAAATAATTCTTCATCACTTATATCTCTTGCCTCTCCTTGAACTAATGAGCTTAACGATTGAGTCAATTCTTCAAAAGAAAAACTATATCCAGATTTCGCTAAATCCGCTCCTATAATACTTGCAAAAGCAGTTTCCATTAATAATGAATTACTTACATGATGTAAACACAAATGAGAGCTAATTAAGTTGATAGGTTTAACATTTTTTCCATTTTCTAAAAGAATTTTTGCTGTTTCTATTGCTAAAAAACCACCTACACAGTATCCATACAATTCATATTCATCTGCATCTAATTCCATCAATGCTTTGGCATATTTATAAGCTAAAAGTTCAACTAAATTTTTATAAGGATGACTTACATATTCAGAAACATCACCATATGTAAATCCATAAATATGTTCGTTATTTTGACTCTCATCAATTAAATAAGGAAGTATATAATTATAATCTAACAAACGGCCAGTCCCTGCATGAAATAGCGCTTTAATTACTTTTGGCTCGTCATCTGTAGTGTGAAGAGCTTTTAAGTATAAGTGATTATGGCTATAATTATTTTCTTGTGCTGCGATTATTTCTTTAGATGTTTCATACTGGTTTAATGTATTTGCAAAGCCATGAACAGTAGGTTTTTTAGCAAAAGCCTTCATTAATTCTTCAAAGCTAAACACTGAAAGCGAATCAATGCTGGACTGCACTTCTGTAATCCATTTCGCAACAAGTAATGAATCACCCCCGACTTGATAAAAATTATCATTTACTCCGATGTCGTCTCTTTCTAACAATACTTTTAAAATATTTAACAATGAGCTTTCAAGCTGAGATTTGGGTTGAGAAATTTCTTGAGAAATCAAATTTTTCGAACCCGCTTCTTGAAGTTTTTTAACCCATAAACTTCTCGTTGATTCATCTTTCGGAATTTGATTTGTAACCTCAATAACATCTGCATGCATATATTTTGGCCAGTACATGATTTCTTTTGTGACTTCCTCTTCTAAAACTGCTAAAGAAGGACTCATACTCTGACTGACTAGTACACTTTGGCCGCTTTCGTACATCACTTCACTTTTTTCAGGTAGTATTGCAATAGGTTTAAAGTGAGATTCTTCTAGTAAACTATGCCACTGTTCACGACTAAAAAATGTTTCATTCGTATCTTTTCGTATATCTTTAAAATGATCCAGTCCTCCTTTTAATTCTAAAGAAGTCATTAAAGAATATGATTCTGTGGTTGCTTCAATCATAATTAAATAACCATTTGGTTTAAGTAAGTCATTTAACTGATTAAGCACAAGTAATGCATGTTCTGAATTATGTAGCACGTTCGGACACAAAATCATATCATAGTGTTGTTTTTCAAAACCTTGTTGCGTGTATGACTTATTAATATCAAACAATTTATAATTGATATTGTTATATTCGCTCAATATTTTTTTGCCATGATTCAAAAAATATTGTGAAACATCAGTGAAATCATACTTAAATTTTATACTTTCCAATACTGGTAGGACATCTATAGTAGTAGCTGCTACCCCTCCACCTACTTCAAGTATATGAACTGGGTCAGTTTGACCATTACACAATTGTTTTACTGCTTCTTTCACAATGCTATTTAAGCCTTTATTGACCAAATTTTTATTATATGCAGCCATTGCTATGTCTGTGGTTCCTTGTGGAAAGAAAAGATTTAACCCGTTAACTTTATCTTGTATCTGTGCAAGTAATTGGTTACTCGATTCTTTTTGATAATCGAATAATGTTCTACTATAATTTAATTCTTCTTCCACTTGTTCAAACGCTTGCCAATACTCATTTCGCTTTAAAATATGTGATTCACCTAAATAAGTTAAAGCATATTTTTGCTCATTTTTAACAATATAGAATTCTTTGCAGAGGGCTGTTAGCCATCTTTTTACTGTGTCAACAAATTTTTCAGATACATTTAATTGTTGTATTAACTCTGCTTCATATATATAATTTCCGACTTCATTAAAAATATTAGATGAGCGAAAAACTTCTAACATATCGACTAAAGAAGTAATTTCCGACAAATTTTTCCACGTTTTAAAAACATCTGAATCTATATTTTTAAAAGTATTTTTGCTCACATTTTGTAAATGCTCACGTAATTTTGAGCATGTTTTATCATTAAATTTATACGCTTTTTCACTAGGTTTAAGATAGGTTTTAAGGTGTGATTCTGTATCATTTTCTATTTCTACCGTGTATGATTTATCTACATTTATTAACTCCGTCATTCTATTATCAATATCTGTTAAATGTATTTTATGTTGGTGATGTTCTACTAGAGACTGGTCTAACAACGGCTTTTCCAATAAATCATGACTATGCCAAAGCGACTCGTCTTCTGCTAACTTGCTAAGTAGAAATTTGAACTGATCAACAAAATCTTCTATAAATACATCCTCAAACGCCTTATCTCTAACATCCAAGTTACATTCAAATACACCATCTGCCTCAAATACTTGACAATCAATTAGTACTTGTGGAGTCTCACTCACTCCATACTCAATGTTAAACTGCTTACTATTTTTCTCCATACCTAATGTGCTAGTGTAAACCACAGGTATAATAACGTTCATACCATGATGTCTTGAAAGTTCTCTTAATACTTCAATACCATTAAATCGTTTATGATCTAAATTAGCGAATAACTCTTTTTGTATTTGTATTACTCTCTCTTTAAAAGTTTCCTTTTCAGAAGAAGTATCTAAAACATTTACTGAAGTAAAATCTCCAATAACTTGATCTATATTTTCACTGTATTCGTGTCGATTCATTAAAGTAATATTGATAGCAAATGAATCATTCAAAGAATTTTGTTGTATTAAGTCTCTATAAATTGTTAACACTGCATTAGAAGGTGTTACATTAAACTTTTTGCATTTATCTTTAAAATCTGACCATTGCGAAGAAACAATAGAAAACGGATGACGAGTAAATGAAACTGATTTATTATTAAATGTTTCTACTTGTACAGGAAGTTCTGGTTGTATAGGCATTTCACTTATTTTATTCATCCAGTAATCTCTATCTCTTAAATATAACTGTTGTTCTCTAGGATCATCTTGTTTTGCTTGTTCAAAGATTAAAACATCACGAAAAGTAAATAATTCTTCAGAAGATTGTTCATCATAATATAGTTTCATTAGTTCATTCATAATTTGATGTACACTTGTAAAGTCCGCTATAATCATATCTATAACAAAATGAACGATAGTGAAATCTTCAAATAAAGATAACTCAAAATGATGAAGCGGCCATGCATCTATATTAAAATTCATTCTTTGTAACTCATTTCGTTTATCCAAAAATATTCGATGTGCAACCTCTATATCTTGTTGTCTTAAATCATTAACCTTGAGTGATGGCATTTCTTTAATATCTACGTAATTATGAACATATTCTGCAGTTACAATAGTACTTAAAATATCATGTTGATTTATTAATTTATGCCAACATGTTTCAAATTTTTCTGGTGATAAATTTGGCATTTTAATCTCTACGTAACTCTTGCAGCCCACACCCCCTAACTCTTGATCTAAATTCCTACCGATAGCATATGCTTTTTGCATAGATGTAAGGGGAAAAGGTTCATAGCGTTCACCTTCATGATGAATTAATTTTGAAACCGATTTAAGATAATCGATAATTTCAGATTTATGTGCTTTTAATTGTTGTAGATGTTGTTGCTGTAAACTATCTTTTGGTGCTCTGTATTTTAATTTTTCTCCATCTATCCAAAGCAAAATACCTTGTTCTTCAAATGACTTGATTAATTGCTGAACTTCCATGCTATCTCTCCTTCTTAATTAATCCACCTATACTTAGTGGGTTGATTTTTGAACCTTCAATATACTCTATGGGTCCAATACGTTGGCCAATTTCTTTCCATAATTGACAAAGAGAAAGAAGTTGTTGTAGATATTGCAATGTCTTTTTGGAATCGAGCATACCTTTTTCAAATTCTATCAAAGCACTTTTGATAGCTTCAGGCCAAAGTTTCTCATAAACCTTTTGATATGAAATATTCTGATTTTTGTTATAGTCATTTTCACTTACTGGCAATTTCAAAAATGCATTATCAGTATATAAATTCAAATTACCTTGCTCATCATTAGGAATAAATACTCTTGGGTACCAAGTGCAATATCGATGGGTATCACTTAAACTCAAGCGACCACCTTCATAATAAATATCTATTTTATGTAGTAAATGAAAGAAATTATCCGGATTATTCGCATCCAATTGGTTTTGAATCTTAATATCGTAGGATATCTCCTTGATATCTCCACTAACTGTTGTAAACAAACCGTTTTTGTATGTTTGTTTGTTGACACGAAAAGGACTCAATCCGCCTATACTTTGATTCAAAATGTCTAACAATGGATATAAAACTTGCACACTACATACTGCATCTATATGGATTAATTTACTTTGATCTTTAATTTTTTGAGCACAATTGATAAAATGATTAACCGTTTCAATATGAGGATAAAATGTATTAACCATGTATACACATTTATGAGTTTTAGCCGTTTTTAAACAATCAAGCATATCTTCTGCATGCACAGGCTGCTCTTGTAATACAGGTATACCTTTTTCTAGAAATTGTTTAGCTATTGTCGTACCTTTACCCCCTACGATAGAGGAACGTACCACGACACATACAATGTCAACATTTTTAACATCTATTTGTGTTATATCTGTATAAAGCGGTACCTCATAACGTTGGCTGCAATGAAGTGACTGTTTGCTTCCTGTTGATAAGATACCAACGAGTTCATAATCAGAGTGCGATTGAATGCCTTCGAGATATACTTGGCCAAATGTCGTGCCACAAACTAATATTTTTGTTTTTTTCTTCATATTTCACCTTCCTCCATCCTTCCAGCTATTTCTTCAACATACTCTTCAATATCAATATTTTCTAATTTGAGTCGCTCTATAACTTTATTTGGATTTAAAATATCACAAGCCCAGTAACATCCTGTTCTCAACTTCTCATTAACAATTTTTTCTACACAAAGTGCAGCGATTAAAGCTGTAAGCTTGTGACTATTTTTATCTTTTATCGTAAGAACATACTTATACTTGTTATCATTAGCTTCCATTCGAAGTACAAACCATTGTTGTCCAATGGTTTGATACTTAGTCATAAGATTTCGAATACGGGTCAACTTCTGTTGCTTAGATAAATTGTGTTGATTGATTATTCCATAACCATTCATTAACAGTTGTTTGCTCATTTTATCCTTAAACAGCATATATGATTTTATCGTAGTAAAAGGTATATTCTTTAAAATGCGTTCGAGCTCTTTAGTAAAATAGAGCTGAGCTAAAGCATGTTGATTATCTTTAAAATAATGTTCTTCGTTAATTTCATCGACTATGGCCTTGCCATTTTTAATATAATAATTGGATTTACCATAACCTTCTTTTGTACTTAACAAAATATCCAACAAGGCATTTGTTCCTCCTGATTCGTTACCACCTTGATATATTTTTATTTCAGAGTTTTTTGCCTCAAATTTTTGAGCCATCCATAATACCATCAGACCAGATAAACCAGGTTGTGAACCTGCATTTATAATATGTGGTACGTCAATCGGTAATTGGTTTATTGCCTTCTCTAAAATATCGCCACCAAACAAATCAATATAAGGCATACTATGTTTATTCATCCACTCACTAAGTCGAGCGCTAACTATATAAGAAGGACCTGCACAATTCACCACTACATCACACTTTTTTACAAAAGAACTCATAGTACTTGGGCAATTTATATCTACATATACATCAGTTTCCTTTCGTTTTTCTGAATAATATGTTGCTATTATGTGATATTGATTCTTTAATAATTCAACTAACTGTTCACCTACTGTCCCATATCTACCAATAATCCCAATGGTTTTCTTGCTCATGATCATTCTCCTATGATTTTATGTTTATACTTCATTTACTTGCCAATCACCACTTTTACGTTGAAGGGATACAAGATGATGGTATAAATGCTCATTTGCCATCAATTGTTCATGTTTTCCTTTTTCTTCTATTCTTCCTTCTTTAAGTACTACAATTTGATCACAGTGTTCAATCGTTTTAAGACGATGTGCAATTACCATGACGGTTTTATCTTTAATTAATTCACTTATAGCATTTTGAATCAATATTTCATTTTCAGGATCGAGTGATGCAGTCGCTTCATCTAACAATACGATTGGTGCTTGTTTCAAGAAAGCTCTCGCAATCGATAAACGTTGACGCTCACCTCCAGATAGAGTTTGTCCATTCTCTCCAATTACGGTTTCAAATCCATCTGGTAAACGTGTAATAAAGTCCGTACAATTTGCCATTGCGGCAGCTTGATAAACTTCCTCATCCGTTGCATTACTATTACCAACCTTTATGTTATTAAATACTGTATCGTTAAAAAGGATGACATCTTGGAATACAATGGAATAATAAGATAATAATTTTTCTGGATGAATTTCATTAATATTATGACCATCAATTAAAATTTCTCCACTATGGGTATCCCAAAAGCGTGCTGACAATTTAGCCAATGTACTCTTACCACAACCAGATGGACCGACTAAAGCCGTGATTTCACCTTGCTTTGCAGTAAAAGAAACGCCATGGATAACTTCTTTATCGTTATAACCAAAAGCAACATTTCGGAACTCGATATCAAATTTTGTTAATTCAACATTTGAAGAACCACCTTGTTCTTCAATCTCAAAGATATTTTTAATGCGCCTTGCACTAACAAGTGAATAAATAAATTCACCAATTTTGTATAACGAATTCGTTAAGGGGTCATAAATACGTACTGCTACAAAGATAAATAGTATAAATCCAAGTACCGTCAACTGTTGTTGTACTAATAGATAAGTTCCAAGTAGAACAACGATACCTAAACCAACTCTTAAAATGTTATAAGAGATAGAGATAAAGATCCCTACTAGAACTTCATATAGGACTGCCCATGGAATTACAGATTTAATTGTATGTGTTAATTTTTGAATATATTGTTCTTTTTGACTGGAAGATTTAATCACTTTGATATTCTCAAAGAACTCTTGCAAACTTTCAGAAATATTTAGTTTGAGTTGTCTATTTTTCTTATTAGTTGGTGTTGTAACAAATTTCGAAAGTATAATAAAAAGTAAAGAAACAGGCATACATAGGAAGAGTGCTAAAGCCATCTGCCAATTATAAAATGCCAATATCACTGTAATAAAACCACTAGATAGAATACCAGACACTAAGTTTGCAAAATCACTTGTTAACTGTTTCTCTATAACAGAAACATCATCCATCAATGTACTTGTAAAATCACTTAAATCTTTTTCTCCTAAATATGATAGTGGCAATTTACGAAACTTCTCGGCCATTCTCAATCGCATTTTCGCTGATTCTGTCCCAGAATTAATATACATTTGTTGGTACGTTACTAAATAAATAACAAAGATTATGGCTAATAGGATAATACAAGCAATTAAATAGCCCCAAAGTAGAATGGGTTCTTCTTGTGACTCTTGAATGTGTTTAATCATATCCTCAGCCAACATGACTAATAAAATAATGGGCAACACAACTGAGATTTGATGTAATGTTGTTAAGAACGTCGTTTTATATAAGTCTTTCTTACCTTGTTGAGTTAATGAAAATAATTGCTGAATATTCATCCTGTCACTCCTATCTTCCAGCTCACACTTTCTTGATAATTTCGATACATCTTGGCATAGACACCATCTAGTGCAATCAGCTCATCATGTTTTCCTCTTTCGACAAGAGATCCAGCATCCATTACTAATATTTGATCCGCATGAGTTATTGTGGATAGTCGATGCGCAATCATTAATACCGTCTTACCTTTCATTACTGAATTTAATGCTTTTTGTATTTTGTATTCATTTTCTGCATCACTAAAAGCGGTAGCTTCATCTAATAGTACAATTGGAGCATCTTTTAATATTGCACGAGCAATTGCAATACGTTGAATTTCTCCTCCTGAAAGGTATACACCTTTCGTTCCAAATACTGTCTCTAAACCTTGAGGCATTTTGTTTATAATTTCACGACACTGTGCTTGGTCTACTGCACGTTCTACCTCTTCAATACTTGCATCAGGTCGATAAAATCTAATGTTTTCAAGCAAACTCATCTTAAATAATTTTGTTTCTTGAAATACATAACTAATATTTGACATTAAATCATCATATTCTAAATCACGTACATCAATACCTCCAATGGTTACGTTGCCTTCGTCAATATCATAAAATCGTGTAATCAAATTAAATATCGTCGATTTCCCACTTCCAGAGGGTCCAACTATAGCTGTGACAGAGTTTGAAAGGCTTTTAAATGTTAATTCATGAATGGCTTGATTAGTCATACCTTCATAAGTAAATGTTACATTTTCAAATTTTACGTCGTAGTTTTCGTCTATTCTTAAGCTATTACGTGTAGGTAGAGGTTGTGCGCTATAAATAGTTGATTCTAAATTATCCATTGCATTAAAAATAATCATTGCTTTATACGAACTTTCCATAATTCGCATTAACATAAATGCAACTAAAGGTGTGAAAATCGCAAAGAATATATAACTTAATAACATATCAACTTGATTATATTTATAATTAAATAAGATAATTGCAGCTGGAATTAAGAATGCAAATATTCCATAAACACAAACGATATAACCACTCATCGCATTTCTCATTGAAAGTGCGTATTTTATAGTAAAATCTCGATAATTCTCTATAGCCTTGTTAAAGACTTTAAATGAAAATACTGTTTGTCCAAATACTTTTACAACAGAAATACCTCGAACATATTCCACAACATCATTACCCATACTAGTAGATGCTGCTTGATATTGTTCCAGGAATTTTTCACTTTCTCCACCCATCATAAAGCGTAGCAACATAAATCCAATGATGACCGGTATGAGACAAACAAGTGATAATCTCCAATCAAAAATAAAAATAAGTACTAAAAACGCTATAGGTGTCGTAAGTGCTTGTGCCATATCAGGCACTTGATGGGCTATGTAATGTTCAACTTCTTCTGTATTTTTTTCTACAAGTTTTCTCAATTTACCAGTTTGATGCTTTTGAAAATATCCTAACGGTAATGATTTCATGTGATAAATGAGTTGAATTCTATATTTCGCTACTGTGTTAAAAGCAACTATATGTGACAATAAAAGTGCAAGACCATATAAACCAAAAGCTATCGACACATATAATACTGCATTCCAACCATACTGCGTCATATTGTCAACAACTGGCTCAGTTAATCCATTTTTAGCAGTCAACATTTCCTTCACTACATAATAAACATTCAAATAAGCGCCAAGACTCACTACACTTGAAATGATAGATATTGCGATAGAAGCATAAAACAGATAAACATAATTCCCCATGATCTTTGTAAGTTTAGTTAGATTTTTATTCTTCATAGTCTCAGTATGTAACTTAGTTAATAAATTACACATCCTCCTTCCGTGTTTTTTGGTAAGCAAATGAAACTGTTGCTTCTTTACGAATATGTACTGTTTCACAATTCCAGCCCAATGGTTGATGATGATTAAGATCAATAACTATATTCTGAATTGAATCTACAAACACGTTTTTTGTCGGATATAATAATCCTTTTCCTATTGCCTTACCATATGATTCTTTTTGGGTCCAAATCTTATAGAACTCCTCCAATTTATTAGATGCAATTTCTATTAGCTTATAATCTCTTTCAGAAAATAATGTTTCTGTAATAGAAAGTAGATCATTCTCACTTAAGTACACATGCTTCTGTACATCTATACCAACATCCAAATTTCTACTAAAAATGAAAGCTAAATAACCGTGACTATGTGATAAATTAAAGTTTAGTTTATCGCTAAATGGTTTATCACGTTCTGGAAAATTAAATGTTAATATATCGTATGACATATGAAATTCATTTTTTATAATCTCTCTTAATAGGAAATGCGAATAAGCGTATTCATATTTTGCACGCTCGTCTTTATATAAGTTGAGTTTTTCTTTTTCAAATGTTGTAAAATGCAACGACAACTTATCATATGATATTTTAGGTAAATAGCTTAAATGGGTATAAACGACTAAAACGTGCGGTCGAAATAACTTTCTATATGGATATTCACATTGACCTAAATTCACTTAATCCCTCCTCGTTACAATATATGCTTTCTTAATTAAGGGTCTCTAAACTAGAAATCTGTATCTATATTGTTTGTTTTAATATGAGTATTTACTTTATGAATAAAATTTATATGATGTCATGATATTTCTATTTGAGGAAAAATCTAAAATCGCCTTCATTGATAAACGTAGTCATTACGTTTTAATAATTAAATTTTTTTATATTCATAGGTTTTACCATGAATATGTTTTTTAAATGAAATTTCATTTCTATGTATATTTCATTAACAAATAATTCATATGAAAATACCAAAACTTTAAATTTTATTCATATAAAAATTATTGGATCCACCGCCTGCAAATGGAAATAAAATAATAGATTTATCAAATTCATTATGGTTGTCGATCAAATATTTATTCAATAAAACATCCACTCCTCGTGTCATTTGTTATTATTTTTAGAATCTTACAGGATTATGATACATCAACTGATAATCATTATCAATGGACATCTATGTAAAAATTTCCAAATCAACAAAAATTAATAATTAAATCTTTAATTATCATATAATATACATATACTAATAGATTATATTGATATAGCGTTAATCATTATATAAATTTTATATCTATAGCATCAAAAATTATTTACTTTAATTAATGAATGATTATGTATTCTCCAGTTTCATAGCGTGCAATACTCAGCCTTTCTCAGTTCAAAATACTCTCTTCGTGAAATGTAATCAGCAAATACTACAATAGAAAAATAATTTGTAATATTTATCCAAATAAGTTCATGTACTTTAAATGATTTAAAACTTTTTAATACAAATTACACTTTTGCAATTCTTTTAATTATTTTCTTAGTAATTTCTCTATATAAAGATCCACAAAAAAAGAAGCCTCTTAACGAGACTTCTGTCATTTAATCAATATATTCAACTTCATTTAGTGTGCTGTTTGTCCGCCGTCTGCGAGATAAACTTGGGCTGTCATAAATTTGGCTGCGTCTGAAGATAGGAATAATACCATTTCTGCGATATCTTCTGGTTGTGCTGCTTTAGCCATTGGGACGCCTGATATCATTTGTTGCCATTTCTCTGGATCGTCTTTCCAAGATTTTGTCATTTCTGTTTCTGTTAGACCTGGTGCAATTGCATTAATTCTAACGCCACTTTCACCGTAATCGAATCCTGCTGATTTTGTCATACCGACTACAGCATGTTTAGCTGCAACATATGGTCCCATTTCTGGGTCTGCAATCAATCCAGCTACAGAAGCTGTGTTTACAATTGTTCCACCGTTTTCAAGCATTTGTGGAATTTCATATTTCATAGATAAGAAGACACCTTTAACGTCTACATCTAATACTTTATCAAAAGTTTCTACATCGATATCAGCAAATTTATTTGGTTTATTTAGAATACCCGCGTTATTAAATGCATGATCTAAACTGCCAAATGTTTCAACTGCTTTATCGACTAAATTTTTCACTTGGTCAGGTTGTGAAACATCTGTTTTTACGAAAATGGCATTACTATTTTTGTCTTTGATTTCTTGAACCGTTTGTTCAGAACGTTCATCGACATCACCAATCACAATATTGGCACCATTTTCAGCAAATTTTAAAGCAGTAGCCTTACCAATACCCGAAGACGCACCTGTAATCAGAACCGTTTTGCCTTCAAATTCACTATACTTAATCATCCGAATCACTCCTATAATATTTACTACTTATATCTTATCAAGTAATTTTACATAATTGTTGCAAAGTAACTCGGGTGAAATATGAATTTTTCTAAATTATTTATTTTAAATCTTTATCTCTTAATTAACGGAAAAATATTGCCTGGGAAATGAATTGAAGTTGTATTATTTTTTATTTTTTAAATCTAATAAATATCTATAATATGCTACTCTCACTTCAGAATCTCTAGCATAGAAGAAATGCTGTCCTGGGAACGTATTAACCTCAAACAGCCATATTTTCCCGTCAGGTTCTATACCAATATCTATACCTAATGCATCAATATCGAAATTATAAAGCTTCTCAAAATTGAGCGGAATCGTTTTACATAAATTATTGAGTTCAATCCTTATATCTTTCCAATTCTTCTCGAAATTATGTTCTAAAAATGGTGTTAACATTGCTACACCACCGCCTTGACTTACATTTGATGTGATATTTTTACCTACACCTATGCGTGGATAGATCTCAACTTTTTCCCATTGACCCTTTTGGTTTTTTCTCACATGAAGTCGAATATCAAATGGGTTATTTTCAATTGTTTGTGATTTTATGAAAGGTTGCGCAACGTACTTCTCTTCGCTTATATTCTCATTATAAAAAGTTTGTAGCTCATCAATTTCAATTGTCCAACTTTTATCATCGTTTAGAACATCGATTTTTTCATCGCTTTGATTCAGAACAAATATATTTCTACCTTTACTGCCAAGAGTCGGCTTTAATACAATTTTTTTATACTTTTGTAGATGATTTTTTAAATCATCATAAGAAGCCACTTCATCAGTTGGAATAATTAAATCTTCAAATCTTTTACTTTCTTGCATCTTATTAAAAATAAATGATTTAGACCCTAAACCTGGTGTTGTAAATATAGCTTTCTTCTTTAAAGCTTTAAATATTTCAGGATATTTTCGTTTATCCATCGGTACATTATCCACTATATCAGGAAATTCTGTACGCTTTTTTACCCATTGTCCCTCTTCAAAAAATAAACCATCAATTGTCTCATTTTCAAGATCAACATCGTCATAAGTAAATACAAAAAAGTCTATATTATAAAAATTACTGATATATGTAAGTGTTCTGCCAAGCACGCCTTTTTTATGCTTTTCTCGTAATAATCCTACTTTCATAAACAAAATCCTCTCTTATTTAATTTTTATTTCAAATGCTCGATTTTCCCAGTCTGTTTCAATATATTCTTTACCTTCAGCAATAAATTCTACTATTTCTTTAAATTGTTCATCATTCACATAATCCGGACACCAAAAAGTATCCAAATTATTTGCATAGAATGGCACTAATCTAAGTTTAATTTCATCATTTTCAAGAAACTTCAATTTAGTTAAGAAACCATATGGTAATGCATCATGTTTATCAAATTCACCGTTACTATTAAAAATCCCATTTCCCATACTATAAACAATCACTGTGTTGTTATATCTTCTTAATTTTTGAATCGTATGAGGACCGTGTCCAAGTATTAAATCGCAACCACTATGAATTAATTGTTCTGCATTCTCAACTTGATACGGTAAAATTTGTTTAAAATCAACACCCCAATGAGGTTGTACGATTATAAAACAATTAGGATCTTCTTGTTTCTTTCTTCGAATTTCTTCATTTATTAAATATAATGGTGCTACACCTGCATCATGACCAATAGCGTAAAAATCAAATTTACGATATGCAATTTTGCGATACCAATAGCCATTATAAATATATACATTTCTATTATTTATATTTAAATGTATCGGTGCTAAAGCTTCTTTAGAGTTCAGACCAGCACCAAATACTTTTAAATCGTTATTTTTAAAGCCTTCAATAGTCTGTTTTAAACGATTAAGTCCGAAATCCATCGCATGATTGTTTCCTAAAGAAACAGCATTTAAATTTAATGATCTTAATGCATTTAATGTTTTTTCTTCATTTGCCCATAATAAAAATGGTTTCGCACCTTCTAAATTTGATACTTCACCTTCTTCAGTAAATACTGCTTCAAAATTGATAATATTATATCCATTTGGATCAAAGAATGTCTTTAAATGCTTCAATGAATGATCGTAACCATAACGCATTAATACATCTTCTTGATTGCGCTTTTTTCGACGTTCTGTATAAAATTCTCCAAAGTATGTATCACCTAAAAAATTAATTTCTTTTTCTCCTGTGAATGTTTCAACTTCTAATTTAGGCGCTTTAATATCGAATTGAATTTCGTCCATTGCTTCTTTCAGTAAGAAATCTCTATGAAACGCGTTATCTGCACCCATTATAGCTAGTAACACACGCTCATTATTAATGTTAGTTAAGACAATCCCACTATTATCATGTGACCCAAATAAGTAGTTACATACGACACGATCATCAGTATCTATGAAACTTGGATTTTCATAAACAGTGCCACGATAATCCACTAATGAACTATTATATAATTTAAAATCTTTTTCATATTGGCCAAACATTTTTTCTCCAATCTTCAAAAGATCTTCTATCGTATAAGATTGAGGCTTATTTTTCATCTTTCTACCACTAATATTTATAGCAACCTGCTTTTCTAAATCATACTCATCCCGCTTCACTTTCACTTTGATAGCAGGATTATTTCTAGTAGGATCTAGATGTTCTGCGATAGCCAATACAGCTGCATTACAATTAAGATTAATGACTAATTGTAATAACTTATATATCGTAATTTCTTTCCCTTCTTCTAAAAACACTTTATCTTTTCTAGAAGTTTTAGAAATAAATTCACTAATTTTCACACTTGCTTGTAGTTTAATCTTTTTATATTTAAGCAAATCTAAAACATAATTTAAAAATAGAGCATTACCCAATCCATAATCATTTTTGTCTTTATTGCCCTTATCATATAGTACTTTTTTGTCATTTAGACGCATCGCCACGACTTTATAATTATTCATACACTTAACTCCTTCATAAATAAAATTAATAGAAAGAATCTATAATCACTTTTTGAACTTACTAAATTGAATAGTGTAAAAGATAAAGAATTTAAATTAAATATACCAAATAAAAATAACATTACACTGCTTTCATGTTAATCCTCTTTTAAGCATTTTTACATTTACATTTTATTACAATTATTAGCCCTTTACTATATTAATTACATGTTATTTTACGAACTAAAATGTCCGGATATTGTTTTGTTTTAATAATATTTTACATTTTATATATATTAAAAATTTTCTCTATCCTCATAATATTCACTTTTTCACCTTGTCCATTTAATATAATAATTATATAAACTTTATATACCAATATAAATAAATAAAAATAGAAGTGAATTTTGAATAAAGTTGAAAAATGGACTTATAATGTCCATTTAAATATATATATTATACATCAGGAGTTGATTAAGTTGGACAAAGCCACTCGTGTATTATCATTACTCACGCGTCTATTAAACGGGGATGTTGTGAACAAGTCAGAGTTTAGCAATATTGCTAATGTTGGAGAAAAATCGATACAAAGGGATATTAATGATTTAAATATGTTTTTCTATGAGAGTGATTATTGGAATAACAAGAATACTAAAATCGTTTATAGTCGTTCACTAGATGGATACGTACTTTCAAATGGTTCCTATTCAGCCGATAGCTTAGCACTGTTAAGTCTATTAATTAAAATCAAAAGCTTAACACCTATGTTGCACAAAAGTGTTTATAACCTTTTCTTAGATAATATTTCGCTTAACCGTATTGAAGATAAATACATTCTAAAAAGTGTTTTGAATCACTTTAATTTACGTTCCGAACCATTACCAGGTATTCATTTAATGAATTTGCAAGAATGTATTACGAAAGGGTTAAAAGTTCGTATTGAATTAGATAAAAAGTTGGTTGTAAAGCCATTGTCTCTTATGTATATGCACTATGATTACTGGTTAACTTATGAGTATGAAGCTAAAATTCATACCGTTAAAGTTCAAGATATTAAATCAGTATATATTTTAGAAGCTTCTACATATGAAAATGTACCCAACTTACAACCTGTTAAATTTGAAATAGACGTATCTATTTGGGATCAGTTTAAACAGCAATTTTCAATCAAAGAAATCTTAGAATACAAAGATAATAAAATTATCGTCTTAGTATCGTGTACAGAACTAGACTCCTATTACATAGCATATCAACTAGCACCACTCGCACGCATGTTAGGTCCACAAGCTTATATCGATGCCTTTATAAACCGTTTAGACAAAATAAAACACACATACAAAGGAGAATGATTTATGAAGAATTTATTAGGCGTTTGTTTAGTATTAGTTCTATTATTAGCAGCATGCGGAAAGAATGTAGATGGTACATATTCGAATAAAGACATTAGTATTACAGCAAATAGCGAGACTGGAGAAGCAACATTACATATGGATGCACTAGAATCAGGCGGACTATTTGGCATAGGTGCAAATGACGGGAACATTGACGGAAAAGTCAACTCAGATGATAAAGTCATGACATTTAAAACAGAAGACGGTCAAGATTTACAACTTAACTATAAAGTCAAAGGAGACAAACTCATCATTGATAGCCCAGGGAATGGCGATGAAGAAGTAGAGTTGACTAAAGAATAGGAGTAGAGAATATAAATGGACATATTCAAAAAATATTTTAATACACCGAAAGTACCTATTACTTTTTACTACACACCTTATATCTATGTATTCTTGACGAAGTTTATTTATATGACGTTTGATGGCTCGTATAGCTTAATGAGTTGGATTTACAATATAATACTGTTTCTTCTAGGTAGCTATACTTTCGCATGGATGAGTGATTACGTCTTACAATTTAAAAGTAATGTTTTTCTAAGGTACTTCTTTATGAGAAGCGTCATTTTTAGAAGAGACTTCGGTACGCTTGCTCGAATGTCGTATGATTATAATCGTCAAACAATGCCTACTAGTAAATTACATGTTCAAGGCAATAAATGGACTTGGCGTGAAGCTCATGAAACTTATATCAAACGTGTTTTCTTTGGATTTATTATAAATATAATTGCTAAGTATATTTTAGCTTGGATGTTTTTATTCGTATTTACGATTTCAATATTCCTACATCCTATCGTTATGAAGAAATACTACAAAAGAATTAAAGAATTAGAAGATATTGAACCTTGGGAAGAGGTATAAAGGTGTTTGACGATAGAGGTAAAATCTTTGGTTATGTACACAGACCCGTGGAAGAAGAAACGCCATGTGGTTGTATTTTAGGAATGTTAGGTACATTTACATTTTTAATGTTTTTAGGCGCACTTAGTGCACTAGGCGGTGATACTGAAGCTGCAAATTGGTTTAAAGACATTGGTGCTGGATTATATAAAATCTATCGAGTCATATTTACGCCAATATTCCTTATCATGTCATTCTTTATAGTGAAGTACATTTTCATTTCATCACTATATTTGGGAGAAAAATTCTACAAAGAAACGCCAACAAAATCCCGAAAAATGATAATCACTATCATAATGACATGTATTATAACTATATTTTTATTATATAAACTCGCAATGTTCATACGTTTAATTTAACTAAGACAACCGAACTAATAACTTAAATGGGAGATTTAACATGAAAAAATTATTAAGCATATGTTTAGGTTTAATTATTTTATTGGCTGCTTGTG
Source organism: Mammaliicoccus sp. P-M59 (assembly GCF_022386135.1). NCBI lineage: Bacteria > Bacillati > Bacillota > Bacilli > Caryophanales > Staphylococcaceae > Mammaliicoccus > Mammaliicoccus sp. P-M59. The sequence continues at coordinate 198,805 of NZ_JAJNJJ010000002.1, forward strand.
GATCTGATAGTAAAAATGATGAAAAGTCGAAAGAAAATAACACTTCTAATTCACAACAAGAAAAGAAAAATAATTCGGAATCAAATAGTAAAGTCAGCAGTATAGATAAAGAACTGGAAAAGGAACTGCAAGAAAATGAAAACAAAGTAGATGCATCTTCAGAAGACGATGAAGATGAAGAATTCAACAAATTTGAATATGATCTAAATTATGTAGTATCTAAGAAAGAAAAAGATCAATTGGAAAAATTGTTATATAAAGACACGAATGCTTATGGAAAGATTACTGACATTGACCACATATGGCAATATGGTCAAGAAGACAGACATGATCAAACATTCACTATTGATGGACAGAGTATTATTTATGACGGAAAAAATAAAGATTTATATAAAGACAAAGAGAGTGAAATGTATCAGGTTAAAAAAATCGATGATCATTCTGTTGAAGGTGTTATAGCAAAAACACCAGAATCAAAACTTCATGAAGTAAGTAACCCTGTACTTAAAAATAGTAAACTGATAATAACGTATATTGACGATAATACAATCAAAATTAAAAAAGATGACTACCCAGAAGAAACGTTACATGCATCTATTAATAATGACGGAGAATAAATGATACATTATTGCCTGGGAAATCACATAAATGACTAAGATAGAATCTTTTATATGATGATAAACAACCTGAACTTATTTACTGAAGTTCAGGTTGTTTTATTTTAACCTACTATAATTTGGAAAATTTAGGGTTTATTACAACATACTCTTTTTGCTAAAATGGTTATATATAATATAGATAACTTTATTCTTTTTATTTTAGGCATCTCACTCAAACAAAGGAGGATTATTCAACATGAAGAAATTAATGGTCGTAACAAGTATTTTAGTACTATTATGTACTGCGTGTAGTAGTGATAAAGAAAAATCAAATGCACATCAAAAGGATGAAAGTACTAAAACTGAAAGTAAGCAGAATGATAGTTCTAAAAATGAGCGTACGCAAAAAGATAAAGATAACTCTAAGGCTGATTCACAAGAAACTGAAAATAACCAATCAAAGAATGAAAATAAAACTCATGAAGATAAACCTAAACAAGTTGAAAATGTAAAATCAGATGTTAATGAAGTTGCAGATAAGACAAAGTTAGCTTTAGCCTTTTTTGCTGATAAAGATGGAGAATATATCGTAACGAAAGATGAAGTATTAACTGGTGTTTTTGAACAATTTTCTCAAGGTGAAAAACAAAAAAAGAAACTACATAAACTATTGTTAATAGAAGAAAAAAATATCCAAGACGCACCAAATGGTATGAAATTCTATACTGTATATCCAGCCAAAGGTAGCTTTGCAACTGTAGTTGGTTTGAGTAAAGATAAATTATATGTCGGTGGAACTCAAGCTGTATTAATATACAAAGATTTATTAAAAACAGGTAATGAATATAACCTTCAAGACTTATACGATAAAAATAAAAATTATACATCACTTGAAGAAGTCGCAAATAAAATTGAAATAAAGAAAGAACATCCAGACCATAAAACAATAGAAGCGTTTGAAGATCAAGAAAACCCAGGAACAGAAGCACACTTTAGATCACAAGTGTATGGCATGATTTCTGATTTTGAAGGAGAACCAATAGGAAAAAGTAAATATTTAATAGATATCGTGAGAAAGGACGATAACGGTAAATGGTACGTTAACTATCGTAATGAACACGGTGAAATACTTGGTACATACACAACGAAAGGCGAAGATATCGTAAAAAAAGATGCTGAAGGCAATATTATTGAGAAGAAGCATATAGAGAATAGATATCAATAAACGGAAGAAAATACAATTTTGTACGACATTAAAATAACTACGCTACTTAAAAATAGTCTCTTAAGTCATTATTGAAGGAGTAGATAATGTGATTAGAAAATTTGAAGATAGTGATTTTAAAAATGTTGTGAATTTTATATATTCAAATAATAAACATTCAAAAAGTAAAATAGGTTATGCTGGAATTGTTAAAGATGAGATAGAAAAAGCACTTAAGCAAGATTTTTCTGATTTAGCGTTACATGAATCGATTTTTTTACAAACTGAAAATGAAGAAATAAAAGTCTTATTTGCTTTAGATGTGGACAAAGAAAGTCAAAATGTAGAAGTATGGGGTCCTTATTATAATGATAAAACTTCAATAGAAGATATAGATAAAGTTTGGCAGTATATATTACATTCTAATTTTAAAGGTTATAAATTTTTATTTTTTATTAATAAAGAAAACGAAATGGGAATAAACTTTGTTGATCAATATTTAAAATCTGATAGACAAGGTGAACATGTAGATTTAGTTTATAAATTAGACGATAAGATAGATATGTATGAGAATACTAAAAATGTTAAAGTTGTAGAGAAAGAATACAGTGAAAATATAATATCTATCCATAATACATTATTTAAAGATAGTTATTATGACGGTGAAAAGTTGTTTTCAAATTTTAAAAAAGAGGAAGTAAAAATATATATTTTAGAACATGATGATTTTGGAGATATAGGATACTTATATTGCGAAAAATCTGATGAAGACCAAGAAATTTATATTGATTATATTGGTATAGATTTAAAGTATCAAGGTAAACATTATAGCAAAGAATTGTTATATCATTTATTAAAATCAGTTGATAGAAATAAATATAAATACATTAGAACATGTGTGAATAGTGATAATAATAAAGCCTTAAATATGTTTAAAAAACTTAATTTTAATATAGAGGATTCAAATATATCATATACAATTAGGCCATATTAATATACAAATAATGTTAGTAACGACAAGTAATAGTTGCAAGTGCTATTGCATTAGGCTTAACAACATTATCAAATAACCTAAAAGTATAGTGTGCATCACTTAATCGATTCAATTAATATTATGGAGGTACTTCATTGTGCTAAATTATGATAAAAAAAAGAATGGTTTTATGAAGTGGTTTTTGTTCACTATACAAATGATTTTAGCAATATTTTTAGCATTTTTTGCTTATAAACAAATGAATCAAGATCATTTAGATACTTCGTTTACTATCTTTATAGTACTTTTTTTAATCTTTGTATTTTGGAATACTAAACATTATCACACTGATTAAATAAAACAATAAATTTTAGTAGTCTAATTAAAAAACAAGGAGGAACGATTATGAAAAAAGAGAACAGTTTAAATAATGATTTTACTATGGCAACGGTGTTAAATATTATTCTTCTATTCGCTATAATTTTTACAATGCCAATAGAGAGTTTAACTTTGTCTATCGTATTGGCTATAATAGCAGGAGTGAATGCGATATATTTACTTGTTAAAGTTTTAAAAATGAAAAATAAATATCAATAAACAATACCTTAAAAAACACCCTAGTTCATCAGGGTGTTTTTTAAACTTATTTTTTTCTCTTAGGTGGACTATTTAATAAAAATAAAGAAACGATACTTACTGAAATCCCTAAACAGAAAGAATAAATAATAATCCCAAGAGTACTTTCTGGGTAAGGGAAAATATATCTAAACGTACAAATAATTAAAAATGAAATTAATCCTATTTTAAATATGTATATGATTTTATCCATATTCATCACCTATTCCTTCTTATTTTTAGCCATCATTATAGTTGGTAATACTATACAAAAAATAAGAACAATTACAAAAACACCAACATTCATAAGAGTTCCTCCTCTATTCATGATTTAATACATACTTAATTACATCAACGTGTAAATTACTATTTTTATAACCTTCGAGAATATCATTAACTTGTCCTATTGGAATTTCTGGAAGATTTCTTATCTCACATAATTTTTTCTTAAATTCATTCTTAGTTACTTTTTCATTTTCAGTTGTTAATTTAAATAAATAATTATTCAATTCTTTAATTTCATCAACATTATAACCATAACGTAATAAAACTAAATCTTTAGTCTTTAAATCAGGTGCTAAATGCTCTTGCAAAGCATCGATAGACTGTTTGATCAATAATAACCTAGACTCTAATTCCTCATTATTCATTAATTCTTAGACCTCCTGACCTTTTATATTTTTCGAATTAGCTCCCTTTTTTCAAAATTTTCTTTTCTTCTCAGCTTAGTGTGCCTTTTTCTTTGATTCTTCGTCTTCACCAAATAGAAATCCTAATCCTATAACAAAAGTGATTGTGTTTAAAAGAACTAATATAAATGCTAAGAATTTTTTCATGATATTAAATTCCTCCTATTTGTTTTATAAAGCAGTTTAATTCCGTGACATCGTATCTATACTTGTATTATTTCTTCGCCATAATAATACACCTAGTATCACAATACTTCCTAAATATAATGTCATTATTCCAACAAGTGCAACAAGCCCTGGTAATTGTTCTCGAAAGATAATGAGTGAATCACTATTACCCGGGAAAATATTTCTCATTGCTTCTAAATATACAATGTGGAAAAACATATTTGCCCATAGTGATTGTGCATACTCTCTATACAATTGCAGTGCTATGCCAAACGTGAAAATGATGATAATATAACTAAAAGATAGCTGCCCTTTTTCTCCAAAAAAGATTGGCGTAAGCAATTGTGCTAGACAAGCTATGATTAGAAAACATATAGGCTGTATGATTAAAGTATTTTTAAATGACATCTTATTTTTCAACTCATTCAAAATCAATCCCCTTATAAAGACTTCTTCAGGAAATGCTTCATATAAAATTGCAAAGACGATATTAAAAAGAAAACTTAACCATACTCTACTATTTAAATTTATATGTATTTGATCATACATACCAGCTAACCCAGTCACAATAAATACCAATAACATTAAGATAAGTGGCAGACATATTGCGATAACAAATGACTTGTTTATTATAGGTACTTCTAAATTCAAATCAGATATTATATTTGGACGCTTTCTTTTAATTAAGATAAGTGTTATAACTGTTCCTATCGTAAATATTAGTCCACTTAAAAGCTGCTGAATTTTGTTTGGTATGTGGATGGCATGTTGTAAATATGTACTAAATACCGCTGAAAAAATTAATATTCCAGTACACAATGATATGTATAATATGATTCTTAACATACTAAAACTTCTATGTCCCAAAACATTCACCTCTCCATTGATATTTATATTAAAAAGTACTCTTAATTTTCATCCTGATTATCTAGAAAAATTAAATTTAAAAACCCTCTCCCATATAATCCGCCTTTTTCTATATTTTACAAATGTTTCTTTATTCATTTTTCATTTTATCAAACTACAGATTCATATTCTAATTTATGTCTAATGAGAAAAATATTTATAATACAAAAAGTATTATTAAAAATTATTCTAATATAAAAATAATCATAAAATAAAGTGTTGAGTGTAAAAAGACATCTATGGTAGCATTACATTGTAAAAAATCTTTTAATATTTATATGTTATATAGGAGATGAAAAAAATGAAAAAATTATTAATACCTATACTATTGTTCGCCTTAATTTTATCAGCTTGTGGAAGTACAAAAGATAAAATTCAAGGTAATTGGGAGGATACTAAAAATGAAGGTTATCAAGTAGAAATAAAGGACAATGTTTTTGAAATTACACAAAGTGGTCTAACTTTAAAAGGTAAAATTGAAGAAGATAAAGATGGCAATTTAAAAGCGGATATTGATGGAGAAAAAGCTAAAGTAGATTATCAAGACGATAAGCTCATTATTGATAATATGAAGTTCAAAAAAATCGATTAGTGAAATGGAGATTATTGAATTGTTAATTGTGGATTTCTTTACAAATGATTTATATGGGTTTTATAACATCATTATTGTTCTTCTAATTATTATAGTAATACTTACTATAATAGCTTTTAAATTTTTGAAGTTTTTATACCAAATTAATAAAGAAATGGATTTCAATGAGAATGACGAACTTAATGAAACATTTAATGAACAATTTGAAGATGTGGAACCTCCTAGTGAATCAGCTGTTGATAAAAAAGTAGTGGAAGTATTAAGAGGGTACTCAGAAATTGATAGTCTTAAAGGGCTAAAAACTTTTAACGGATATGATGCTTATGATTTAGTAAAATCAATTAATGATTTTATATATAACAGTGATAAATTAGGAAATCAATTAAAAAATATCATTAATGACCCTATACCAATCGATTTAAACGTAAGTACACATTATTGTAACTGTGAAATAACCGATTTAAAATCCGGTGATTGTAAAGTAAGTATAAATTATACTAACTATTTCCAAATGAATGTAAACGATTTTTATTCTATCAATAGTTTTAATGACTTAGAAAAATATATTAAAGGCAATCTTATTTTGCATAGTGAAGCATATTAACATGGGGGACTTTAGGATGAAGAAAATATTAACAGTAATTGGATTATTAGTAGTTACATTAGCTGGTTGCGGAAAGGCTACTGAGGAAAAAGAAGTCAAATTCAGCGATGTTATGAATGACAAAAAAGAGACTATATCTTACATTGTAAAAAACAACTCAGAGGATAGTCCGGGTATAGGTAAAGATTCTGAAATTCTAAGATATATTATCAGTAAGAATGGGAAAGTAGCAGTATTCAATGATGATAATAGCGAGAATCCTTCCAATACAAGATTAGGTAAACTACTCAAAATGAGTGATGATGAAAAGATAAAATTCATTAAAAAGCGCGATAAAGACTCCTTTAATAAAAGTAAATCAGAATTAGCTGCTGAAAAAATGGAAAGAGTAAAGCAGGCTGAAAAAGATTTGGAACAAGAAGGAGATAGCGATGAACGTATAGAAGAAATGAATGGGAAAACACCAAAGGAATTTTATACAAAACAAATTAAAACATTTACAAAAGATGCTAAAAAAATTAAAAATACCAAATATAAAGAACCTACTTTTGAAAAGTTAGTCATAGAAATTTCTACTGATGAAACGGGCAATAATACAAATAAAGAATTTTTGAATATTGCCTCTCATGATTTTGATGAAGAAAGTAAAAATGGAGTGTACAGAAATAGTAAAGAATCTGCAAAAAATTATGGATTCTATTTTACTGATGTAGTTTCTCCAATAGAAATATATGATACAAAAGTAGCAGGAATAAATAATATCAAATATATAGAAGATAATAGTAGTTATGACAATTATGATACAGTAGATTATGATAATTATAAGTACTTAGTAACAGAAGTTGGAGATAAAACACAAAAATTCAAATTAGATCAACCAGATGATAAAGGTGTTAAAGAAAAATAAATACTTCTAATAATCCTGAACACAGATAGTCGTGTTCAGGATATTTTTATAGAGATATGTATTATGAGTAAATCCGAAAATTTTAAAAGATATTCTTTTTAAAATAGGTTTACACTTTTTAAGACTTATGGTTAATATAGGTAATATAGGTAATATAGGGAAAAAAGGAGAAAGAATATGAAATATTTTGACTTTACATTTAGTTTTAGCATATCAATGATTTTATATTTTGTAGCAGTAATGGTTGGTTTTCAGGAAGGTTATATAAGTTTATTACTATTTGCAATTCCAACTCTTTTATTAACGGTCTCATTGTTTATACTAGGAGGATATTATCGATTAGATGATAAAAATAAGTAGACTAACAAACTATTAAAAATTCAAAAATTTTATTTAGGTGTGGTACGAGATGATCGAGTTATTGGTTGTAATGGGTATTATTTTAATCAATATCATTTATGATGTAATTGTCTATGTGACACATAACGATATTTCATATATGATATTCCTTGTTTTAATTAGTGCCGGTTTATATTCAATCTATCATACTCACGAGAGTAAAAAACATAAAACACAAAGACAAAGGATCAAAGAGTTATTTATAAATATTACGATATACATGAGTATGACTTTAGGTTATATTCTGTTAAATGCAGCTGGTTGGGCAAATATTTATACAACGATAATTTATTATTTTGTAATAGTTGGCGTTATCATTCTGTATATAAATAGAAGAAATACTCAAATACACGATAGGCGTGACAAATAACATTATAAATTTTAATAGAAAATGTAAGTTAGTAGATATTAAAAATGAACAAAAAAAGAAGACAAGATAGGATAGACAGAGAAATAAAAGTTTTCAACTTAATGTCAGCAATACTTAGTCTAATAAGTACTATCCTAAATCTTATCTAATCATAACATAACACGAGGTGATCAATATGAAAAGTACCATGTTTCAATACTACACATCTATAGTAATTTTAATAGCAAGTGCTATTGTACTAGGCTTAACAATATACAACATTATCAAATAATTAACTTAATAACACTATTAACAAATTCTATACTTATATTTAGGTGATACAAGATGGTCGAGTTATTGGTTGTACTGGGGATTATTTTGATTAATGTCATATATGATGTAATTGTCTCTATGACGCATAATGATATTTCATATATGATATGTTTATTTGCTTTCAGTGTTGGTATATATTTAAGATATCAATTTCATGAGAGTCAAATTCATATAACACGAAGACAAAAGATTAAAGATTTATTTATAAATCTCTCAATATACATGAGTATGACTTTAGGTTTTATACTGCTAAACGCAGCTGATTGGGCAAATACTTATACAATGCTTATCTATTGTTTTGTTGTAATTGGCGTTATTATTCTTTATATAAATAGAAGAAATACTCAAGTACGCAAAAGCCGTGACAAATAACGTCACGGCTTTTTTGTGTTCTTGATATTTAGATATTTCCACTAATAATTGGGCAAAATGATTGGGTTCATATATAATAAGTCCTAATATTATTTCAAATAAATTAACCTAACATAATCTAGATTAAGCCCAAACAAAGGAGTTCTTTTATGATTATTCGAGAGATGAAACAAGAAGATAACGCAAAAGTAAAAGAAATTATACAAGATTCATTAGAATCACTCGGTCTTGCGATTCCTGGTTCAGCTTATTATGATCCTCAACTTAATGATCTTCACCAATATTATGCTAATTTAAACCATGCGAACTATTGGGTAGCTGAAATTGACGGAGAAATTGTTGGTGGCGTTGGGATAGCACCGTTTAACGAACATGATAAAATTTGCGAATTACAAAAGTTATATTTAATTCCAAAAGCACAAGGACTAGGACTTTCTAAGAAACTTATGGAAACCGCTCTATCCTTTGCCTTTGAACATTATGAACAATGTTATTTAGAAACAATGCATGAATTAAAAGCAGCATGTATCCTATATGAGAAATTTGGATTTACACTGTTAAACGAACCACTCCCAGGTTCTGACCACTCAGCTATGGATGCGTGGTATATAAAGTCAAAATAGGATTAGTAAAAGCCATGACAAATTACGTCGTGGCTTTTATTTTACTTCCCAGCAACAATACTTTCTATACACCCTTGTAAATACCTTCAAAAATATGTAAATTAAATATAAGTATCATTTTACACTAGAAGTAATACATATTATCTTTAGAAAGTAGGTAAATACCTTATGAGAAAATTATTCAATTTCATCATGACGATTTTTGCATTCTTATTATTAGCGTGTTTGCCTGCTTTATTTGATGATCAACGTTTTAGTTTCTTGAACTATCTTAATGCCTTGAAGTCGACGTTTTTATACATATTTCATCCTCAAGATATTATATTTACAAATAAAATATCACATGTTGAACGTAGTTTATTTCCGTTCTTTATTGAACCTTGGATAAATACTATTGTGATTTTGTTTGCTGCGCTATTGTTAGCTTTTATCGTATCTTTATTATTTACATACTTTTTATATGTTAATGACCATATAAAAAAATGGTATTTAAAAATTAATACAGTTCTATCTATTATTCCGGATATTTTTTATATACCTTTTTCTATTTCATTGGTGATATTATTTTATCGATATACAGATATTCTATTGTTTAATGTAGCGAATAGTTCCGAAGATAAAGCTTTAATATTCCCTATTTTGGTGCTATCGATTATACCTTTAGTGAGTAGCGTGACATTTTTAAGTAGTATTCTAGATGATGTATCTCGTGCAGATTATATTGAGTTTTCTAGAGCGAAGGGTTTATCAAATGTAGAGTTATATTTTAAACACATATTAAGGAATTTGTTTGCATCATATTTAATCAATTTTAAACATATTATCTGGATCACTCTTTCAAGTTTATTACTTTTGGAAAGAATCTTTAACATGCACGGTTTGTCATCATTTATATTTGATTATGGCTCTCCAGAAGTATTATTTGTCACGTTTGTATTGATTTATGTACCTGTATCTCTCGCCATATTTATGAGTCATAAAGTATTATTTGCCTTCACTGGCGTACGGGGAGGGTTATCATGAAGAAATTTTATATACTATTAACGTTACTTATCTTACCCGCGCTAGTTGGTGTAATTTATTTTGATTTACTAAACATCACGCCTAAACCTATGAATTTTCTATACAATTCTAATGGGGATATTATGAAAAGCTCGCCATTTGCACCTAGCTTTAAAGCATTGTTTGGTGTGGATGCCGCTTCTAAAAACATGTTATTTGAAGTATTATCTGGGTATCGTATCACTTTACTGATTATCATCGTCATATCAAGTTTATCGGTTCTTTGTTCAGTTGTTATTGGAACTTATTTAGCATTTAATCGCAAGACAACAAGTATTTACAGTGTCTTTTCTAATGCTTTATTTTATATTCCTCAATCTATATTGGCGTATATCTTATTGCAACCTTTACTATATGAAACAATAGATGGCTTTACGACTACTATGCAATTTAGAATGATTTACAATATCATTATTCTGACAATCTTAATGACACCGACAACAACTATGCTGATAAAAGAATCAACCCAATATATATTAAATCAAGATTATATCGAAGCTGCATATACCATTAGTCCTAACGATAAGCATATATTTATCAAACATGTATTACCTAACATACAAACTCAATATTTGATCATATTTTTGAGAATATGTTTTCAAACCTTGCTAGTTATGACACACCTAGCCTTCTTCAAAATATTCTTCGGAGGTACGAAGGTTTGCTATGGACCCGCATGTGAAATTATAGAACGACCAAGCATCAATGACTTAAGCAGTTTATTAGGCTTTCACTCAAATGAGCTAACAACAAACTGGTGGACATTCTACGCACCATTAGTTGGCATATTATATATATTTATCATTATTAATTTGATGTCGAATGAATTGAAAATAGAACAAAAATAAAGTGACAACCAAGAAATATATTAAAGTAAATATTACTCATAAGAATTTAGTATTTCTTGACTTTTTTCTAAGAACATTTCAGAAACAATAAATGATTTTAGAATAGAAATTATGTTTCTTCTTTTAAAAATAGGATTAATTTTTAAAGCTTTTTGTTCGAAAGCAAGATTATTACCGTTATAGTTTTTTACTAATGCAGAGAATTCTCTTAAATCTTTTTTAGATAAATCAAACATAACCACAGTCTCATGGATTGTAGGTTCTTTCATATCCTCTGCATGTAGTAATCCAATAAGTGTTAATAAGCTAGTGTTGTGAAATTTTAACTTTTCAATTTCATCTAGTAATATTTTGTATTCATTACTTTCCAATAAAATCGCTCCTTTAAAGTAAATAAGATCCATAACTCAAACTATAATTTTATCATGAGTTTATGTTACTAATATTATATTTCAGCTTCAACTTTATGGAAGGAATGATTCATTTCGATATTTGTTATTATAGCAATCCCATACTCATAAGAAATTTCAATAATACCATCTAGTTTGATGTCGCAGGAATTGAAGATGGTGAAAAATAAACCTAAGTAATTTAATATGGAATGATAAGAAAGAGAATTTACATGAGATGATGCTACTATTTATAATCCTAATATTTTATCTACTTCTTCAACTGAATAAGTAGTGTCATCTTTTTCATAAGCTTTCATCGCTTTGTTATATAGTTCGATATCCATTTCATGTTGAATCTTTTCTATAGCAGACTGTCTTAATAATTCTGAAGTTGTGACACCATGTATTTTTGAAAAATACTCTATTAATTCTTTCTCTTCAGTACTCACTTGTACTGTAATTGTCTGAGTCATTGCCATATGAATCATCTCCTTTATTTTAAATTTTAGCATGCGATTTATAATTCTAAAATATTGAAAAAAAGACTCTAAAATAAACTAGAGTCTTTTTTAATAATAATATCTACATCCTATAATGATAACGTGATTTTCTTTAACCATATAAACAAGTCTGTGTTCATGATTAATACGTCTACTACAGTAGCCTTGTAAATTGCCTTTTAGTGGTTCAGGTTTACCTTCTCCTTCTAATAGGCCATCGCGCTGAATACTTTTTATTAGCCTGTTAATCTTCTTTAATAACTTTTTATCTTGTTCTAGCCAATACTCATAATCTTCAAAAGCGGTAGGCGTAAATGTAATATTTCGTTTACTCATAGGATTCTATATCTATCTCAACTGTATTATTTCTTTCCGCTTCTTCAATAGATTTTGCCAAGTGTTTAGCATTAGCAGGTGATTGTTGTAAATACAGCGTCTCCATAATTGAATTATAATCATCTTCACCCATTAAAACAGCATTACTTTCATTAGTAGTAATCGTTACAGTATCACTATCATTATTTACTTTATCGATCAATTTCCTAAAATTTTTACGAGCGTTTGAATAACTTATTACAGTCATACTAAAACCTCCTTTAACACATTAATTGTACCATATGTTGTACAATTACCCAAGCTAGAAAACTGATTTGGAGTCTTCGTGCGATACGACCTGATTTGACCCCTTAGCGCACGATATCTTTCAGTCTTCGTGCACCCATGACCAACCTCAACTCTACTTTATTCAGCCAAAGCTAAGACTGACTTCATGATTCTTGCTTTTTTATAGCCGTGTATGTCATGTAGTTCTTTATATGCATTAAAGAGTGTTTCATAGTTCTCCACTTTATTTGTTGTTGGTTCTATTTCGTATAGTACTGGTTCTTTCATTGCTTGTGCCGCTTCTTTTACAGTTTGATAAGCGCCTCCTGCTACTGCGCCTAATATTGCTGCGCCTATTGCTGGGGCGTACTCACTATCTATAACGGTTACTTTCTTATTGAGTACATTTGCGTATATTTCCATAAGCAATTTATTACGTTTCGGTATACCGCCACATGCAAATACGTCTTCAACGTGCATACCCCAATCTTCATATTGTTTCATAATCATCTTTGTACCATATGCTGTTGCTTCAAGATATGCACGGTAAATATCTTCATATTTCGTGTGTAATGTCAGTCCAAATATACTACCTCTTAAACTACTATCACTTAGTACACTTCTATTGCCGTTATGCCAATCTAAAGCAATTAATCCACTTTCACCTGGCATTTTATGACTTGATTTTTCTTCTAACAATTGATGAATGGAAATCCCCTTCTCATCCGCTTCTTCACAGTACGCTTTTGGTGCTTGATTAACTGTAAATTCGAATAAATCTCCAACTGCTGATTGCCCTGCTTCATATGCATATAGTTCAGGAATAATGGCACCTTTTACTGATCCAGATATACCTGGTACTTTTTTCTGCTCATTACTTAACATTAAATGACATGTACTTGTACCCATCACCATCGTCATTTGCCCTTCTCTTTCTGAACCAATGCCTAATAAACTAGAATGTGCATCAATGATAAATGGGCTCACTTGTGTTTGTTTTGACAAGCCTAATTTAGACGCCATCTCTGGTGATATGTAACCTGCAGATTCACCAATATTAATGACAGGTGCTTCTAACTTTTCTGATACGACATTGGATAATGAAGCATCAACTTTATCGAATAAATCATAATGAAAACCATTTTCTTCTTCCCAAAATGATTTAAAACCTAGTCCACAGTTAGATCTAATGTTCTGATTGGTTAATTTATTTACAATCCAGTCACCTGCATCCATAATGGCATACGTTTCTTTGATGACTTCGGGTGCCTTATTCATAACTTCCATTATTTTTGGAATCATCCATTCACTACTTACGTTATATCCATAGTTTCCTAACCAACGTTGTTTTTGATTAATAGCTGTATCATATAGTAATTTAGCTTCTTCTTCTGCACCGTGATGTTTCCATAGCTTTACATATGCATGCGGATTATTTTCAAATCCTGATTTAGTATGGATTGGATCCATATTTTCATCAACAAATACAACAGTAGATGACGTAAAATCAATGCCTAGTCCAACGATATCATCGGGGTTAATCTTAGCATCATCAATGACATAAGGAATACCTTCTTCTAATACTTCTAAATAGTCATTACCATTTTGTAATGAAAAACCATGAGGTAACTTTTGATCATATAAATATTCATCAATCGTGCCATGTGTATATGTTTTTATAAATTGAGAAATAATTTTTCCGTTTTCTGTTTGAACGAGAAAGACCCTACCTGAACCCGTTCCATAATCTATCCCTATACTGTAAGTCATTTATATAACCTCCTAATTGAAAGCACTTACTCATTATAATAAGCATAAATGAACACAAAATCAATAAAAATGAACAAATATTGTTGACATCCTTGTATAAACGAGTATATTATACCCATATAAACACAAATGAACTTTATATATCGGAGGAATGAGCACAAATGAACAAAGAGATAATTTCACGCGCTTATAGACTAACAGAGCCTGGCGTCTTTCAAGAAGCAAATATTAAACATGATTATGGAGAGAATGATGTCATTATCAAACCTATTAAAGCAAGTGTATGTCATGCAGATTTAAGATATTACACAGGAAATCGTCGTCCAGAAGCTTTAAAGAAAAAATTACCTATGGCTTTATTCCACGAAGGTATTGGAATCGTTGAAGATTCTAATCATGAACATATTAAAGCAGGCGATAAAGTTGTCATCGTACCTAATATACCATCTAGATTACAAAAAGGTGATTTTGAAGAAACAGAATTACAAGATAACTACGATGAGAACGCCGTATTTATGGGGAGTGGCTATGATGGTATTTGCCAAAGTCAATTAGTGATTCATGGTGATAACGTCGTAAAAGTACCTGAAGATTTAGACGAAGATGTCGCACTCTTGGCAGAACTTTGTTCCGTTTCACTATTTCCTATTAACCAGTTGAAACAAATCACTACTGAAGGATCACCAAAAGTAGCTGTATTTGGAGATGGTCCTGTAGGTTATTTAGCCGCAACTGCATTACATTTTATTCACGGAATAGAGAAAGAGAACTTAATTGTATTTGGAGCTGTCGAAGAAAAATTAAATGAATTCAGCACTTTCGCGACAACTCACCTCGTCTTCGATTATGATTTCAAAAATGCTTCAGGTATACACACTGTCTTTGAATGTACAGGTGGTAAATTCTCTGAATCAGCTATTAACCAAGCAATTGATTTAATAGATAGACAAGGAAATCTTATCTTAATGGGTGTGACTGAAGAATTAGTACCTATTAACACAAGAGACATTTTAGAAAAAGGCTTAACGTTATCAGGAAGTTCACGTAGTACAAAAAGAGAATTTGAACAATTAATTTCTTATTTCGAGAACAAAGATTATCAAGAAGCATTACGTAAATTAATTCCTGAAAATTACTACGATATTAAAGAAATAAAAGATTTAAATCAAGCAATGAATGATGCAGCAGCGCATAAGGGATGGAAAAAGACTTACTTAAAATATAATTGGTAAACAATCAAATAAGGGGATGATGAATGATGAATACAAATCAAACTGTATTAGGTATGCCTAGAAAAATCGTATGGGGTTATATTGGGATACTTATCTTCATGATGGGTGACGGGTTAGAAATTGGATGGCTAAGTCCATGGTTACATGAACAAGGCTTTTCTATTAGAGAAACGAGTATTCTCTTTGCAAGTTATGGTGTAACAATCGCCATTTCAAGTTGGTTTAGTGGTGTTCTTGCTGAATCACTTGGTGGTAAGAAGACGATGGCACTCGGTTTATTCTTATATATATTAGGAACGATATTCTTTGTTGGCTTTGCGATACCTTCTGAGAACTTAGCATTGATGATGCCAGCATATGCTTTAAGAGGATTCGGTTATCCTTTATTTGCATATTCATTCTTAGTTTGGATTTCTTACAGAGCTGAACAAAAACAATTAGGATCAGCAGTAGGATGGTTCTGGTTTGTCTTCACAGGTGGATTAAATGTGTTAGGTGCAGTTTATTCTATATTTGCTATCGAAGTATTAGGTCATATTAACACATTATGGAGTTCATTATTCTGGGTACTTTTAGGTGGTGTGTTTGCATTATTCGTAAACCGAGATACATTACCAACGAATAAAGGTAACTCTAAAGAAAAGCTCGCTGAAATATTTAAAGGTATTACCATTATGAAAGATGAACCTAAAGTACTATTAGGGGGTATTGTGCGCATTATCAACACAACTGCACAATTTGCATTCCCAGTATTTTTACCAATATACTTAGCATCATTTGGTATTCCAACATCAAAATGGTTAGGTGTTTGGTCTGCGATCTTTATTTCAAACATTGCCTTTAACCTCATCTTCGGTATCGTCGGAGATAAAATCGGTTGGCGCAACACGATTATGCTATTTGGTGGTGTTGGTTGTGGTATTACAACATTACTTATCGGATACATTCCATTATGGACGGATGGTAATTTAGTCCTCCTTACAATAGTCGGTATTATTTGGGGTGCTTTATTAGCTGCTTATGTACCACTTTCAGCATTAGTACCTTCACTCGTAACAAAAGACAAAGGTGCAGCACTTGCCGTATTAAATTTAGGTGCAGGGTTACCTGTATTTATTGGACCAATGATTGTAAACTTATTTATCGATATTGTTGATGCAAGAGGTGTCATTTGGATCCTTGCCATACTATATTTCATGAGCTCAATTCTTACTTACTTTATTAAGTTGCCAAATAACACGTTACAAGAGCCTGAAGTATAAAAAAGAGACATCAATACTTTAAATTTTGATATAATAGAATAAATATCATGATGGAGATGTTTCTATGTTACCTGCAGAACGTGAACAAAATATTATTAATTATTTAAAACAGCATAAAAAAGCAACCGTACATGAATTATCTGTTGCATTTGACGTTCATGATGCAACAATTCGTAGAGATTTGAAAAATTTAGAACAGTTTAACCATATAAAGAGAACGCATGGTGGCGTCGTACTAATAAGCAATGAAGTCGTAGATGAATTAGACTTTGACGATAGAGAATCTAGTCATAAAGCTCAAAAAGAAGCAATTGGTAAAAAAGCAGTTGAATTTGTAGAAGATCGAGATACGATTATTATCGATTCCGGATCCACAACATTGCAATTCGCTAAACATTTAGTCGATAAATCAGATTTAACCATTATCACAAATGATATCCATATCGCTTCAATCTTAAATTCATCTCAGAACAAGATTATCGTGACTGGTGGCATCTTGTATAAAAACAACTATATATTAAACGGCCAAATTACTAATCAAACATTAGCTGGCCTTAATCCAGCCAAGTTATTTTTAGGAACACCAGCCGTACACGCAGAACGAGGCGTAACACATTATAGTTCTGAACTATCACCAGCTAAAGAACTGATGGTTTCACAAGCTAAAGAAGTTTACTTATTAGCCGATAGTTCTAAATTCGACAAAGTATCCTTACACAATATCTGCCCTATTTCAGATATTGATGTCATCATTACAGATGATACAAACAACAACTACGATCTAGAAAAATATAAAGAAAAAGTAGGAAAAATGGTTATTACTTAAGTATATTAAAAGCCGAGACGACGGACGTCTCGGCTTTTGTCTGTATTGAGGGTTGAGGGGCGCACGATATCTCGCAGTCTTCGTGCGATACGGCCCTTTTTGACCCCTTAGCGCACGATATCTCGCAGTCTTCGTGCGATACAGCCCTATTTGACCCCTAACTGCACGATATCTCTCAGTCTTCGTGCGATACTGCCCTATTTTACCCCATAACGCACGATATCTCTCAGTCTTCGTGCGATACAGCCTGATTTGACCCCTAACTGCACGATATCTCTCAGTCTTCGTGCGCCCATACCTATCTTATAACATCTACTTAAGAATCATCTATTCTCCATCTATCTTCAGTTCCATACCTTCAAAGGAATTCAGTACATATGGATCGTGAGATATGATGATAAGTTGTACTTGTTCTAATGTCTTTAACATTTGGATAATGGTTTCTTCACTCATAACGTCTAAGTTCGTTGTTGCTTCGTCTAATATGAGTATTTTCGGTTCTACGATTAAAGCTTTTGCTATCCATACTCGCTGGAATTGCCCGCCACTTAATGTACTCATGCGCTGCTTCAAAATACTTTTAGGTAGTAAACATTGCTCTAGTACGGTTTCAATTTTATGCCCATAACCCTCTTTATCAACACGATAATTTCTCAGTGGCTCTCTTAAAATATATTCAACTGTCTTACGTGGATTTAATGTATCTCGTTGATATTGTGGTACATATTGAATCGTCTTCATCCACTGTTTAAGAGGTATGCTTTCTTGCGGTTGATGATTAAACTTGATTGAACCTGTATAGTTTGAATCTAATCCTGCTATCATTTTAGCGAGCGTTGATTTCCCGCTTCCGCTCTTCCCACTAATCAATAAATTCTGATTTTCAATAGTAAGCGACAAACCATTTATTATATGCCGATGATTAATCGTTTTAGTTAAGTTCTCTATTTCAAGCATACGCTTCTCTCCTACGTGCGATAGACATTAACTTTCTCGCATACTCATGCTTCGGATGATTTAACACCGTTTCTTTATCGCCACTCTCAATGATATGACCATCCTTCATAATACTAATATGTGTCGCATATGCTTTTACTAAATTAATATCATGAGTCACAAAGATGACTGTCATTTCGTTTTGGCGATACATATCGCCTAAATATTGCATTAAGTTGTGACAGTTTTCTTTGTCTAGTGCCGTTGTAGGTTCATCAAGTATTAAACACTTCGGACGTCTTATAAGTGCCATAATAAACGCTACTCGTTGTGCCATACCACCACTCAGTTCGAACGGATAACAATTCCATAACGCCTCACCATTTTCTAAACCAAATACTTTCATCATCTTTAGAATTTCTTCGTACTGTTCTTCAGCTGATAATTTAGACTGACTAGCCTCAAATAAATATTTAAACTGTTTCGCCAAAGTTATATTTTGAAACATGTTACTGTGCACATCTTGGAATACTGCATCCGTCTTATTTAAATCAATATCAATATTTCCCAGGTAATGAAGTTTACGATGTTTCATATTTAATATCGTCCTTGTCAGCACTGATTTGCCACTACCACTCTCACCAATTATGCAATGAAAATCACCTTGATTAACCGATAGTGAAATAGATTGAATTAACGGATGATCTCCGTCAAAAATACTCACATCTTGAACATTTAAAATGTGTTTTATTGAGTTATTTTTTTGTTCAACATTTGAAATAATAATGCATAACCTCCTATCAACATACCTGGGAAGAAGAATAGCCACGGTGCACTGTTAAAATAACCTTTGCCATCAAATAATATCGTTCCAAGTTCTGGTATAGGTGGCTTAATGCCTAAACCAAGAAACGCTAAACCTGAAATACTTAAAATAATTTTACCGATATCTGCTGTTATCAAAGCTAATATATTACCCATTAAATGTTGCATTGTATGAGTAATGGTCGTTTGTACGGTTGAATTACCACTTAACACAGCATAAGAAATAAACGGACGCTTTTGAATGTCACGTGTTAAATTTCTAAAGTAACGTAAATAGCGCCCTACCCATGCGATGGTTAACGCCAATATAAGACCCACTGTTGAATTGCTAATTAAACTTAAAACAACTAGCGCGATAATAAAACTAGGAATCGCTAAAATCATATCTGCGATAAACATGAGTGCTTTATCCATCCACTTTCTCTCGATACCAGCAATCATACCAAGTGTTAATCCAATACTTACACTTATAATCATCACAACTGCTGATAAAGATAACGTAACACCAGACCCTAGTATTAACCTATTTAAGAGATCTCTACCTAGTTGATCAGTACCTAAGAAATGTTTAAGGCTAGGTGATTGTAGTGGTGCATCCGTTTCACTGCCATGCATTTGAACATAAATACCGCATAACAACAGAACACCTACTGCTAGACTAACCGCTATTATTAATCGTTTATTCATCATAATGAACGCCTCTTTTCACGAGACATTACGCGCTGCATATGTAATCTCGGTTCACTTTTCAAAATAATTAAATCTCCCCAATAGTTAATCAACATAATAAAGACCATAATGATCACAACAATACCTTGAATTAATGGATAATCACGTTGATTAATGGCGGTAATCAGCAACTTGCCGATGCCTGACATACTAAATATCACTTCTAATATAACGGCTTTACCGATTAAGTGAATCATACTATTCACTGATATCGTCATTAATGGCGCAAATATTTCTTTTATTTGTATATAAATACGAGCACGTAACTTCACTTTTCTTAATACTGTAAGTTGGTATGCATCACTTTCTAACGTTTGTTCAATGAGATGTGCTGTCATTAATAACACATGACACCCTTCAATTATGACGATTGTTATAATCGGTAATAAGAAATGTTGCCAAGAATCACTGCCTACAAATGGTACTAATCGCCAACGTACACCTGCATAATAAATGAGTAAGATCGCTATCCAATACTCGGGCATGGACGTCATAACTTGAGCAAATCCACGAATTACTCGAGCATATTTTGTTTCTGCATGTGATCCGATAATATAGCCAATAGAATAGCCAAACAATAATAATATACATGCTGATACAGATATTAATACCAATGTTGGACTTAATGACGCTAAGATGACATCTGTAACAGGTTCATTCGAACTAAATGTATATCCGAGATGGCCTGTTAGTGCATGACCAAGCCAGTCTATATATCTCAAGAATATGTTTTGTCCTAGTCCTAATTTATGCTCCGCTAATTCAATGTTCTCTTGTGTAATTGTCGTGTAACCATGTCGTTGTAAATAAAGTATGGCCGGATTACCCGCTGTCTTCTCAACTAACACATAGATGATAAACGAACTGATTACTAAATAAGATAGTAATTTAAGAGTTCGCTTTATGATCATTGTTCATTCACTTTCAGCGATTTATAGTCAACTGGTGCATCTGTTAAACCTGTGAATTTAAACGATTTAACTTTATCACTTACGACAAATGTTTCATTTGGATAAGCAATCGGCACACCAAAGTATTGTTGATTAAAATGTTTAAAGATATCATCAAATGCACGTTGTTGTTCATCTCTTGAAATCTTCGTTGTATAATCATCTAATTGTTTTGTTAAAGTATCATCGTTTGCTAACACACCAGACTTACCGTCAACATTTTCGAATACTGAACTCATAAAGTTATACGGCATTAATGCATCTGAATAAGTTCTATAGAAGATTAAGTCATAATCTTTTTTCGTCCATAATGTATCGTAATAAGTTTGTGCATCTAACGTTTTAATATTTACTTTAATGCCGGCTTTCTTCAAATCTTGTTGTACTTGTTCAGACTTATCTTTCCAGTTCGGGAACTCTGCCGTTTGGATAACTAAATTCAATGATAAGACTTTGCCGTCTTTTTCAAACATGCCGTCACTATTTTTAATATATCCTTCATCTTTTAATAACTTTTCAGCAGATTTAACATCGTATTCATGTGTTTGTTGATTATCATCATTTACAAATTGAACATTTTTCTGGAATATACCTTTCATTTCTTTATCAGATAAAGCTTTCGTATTAATGCTTTTGCTGATTGCTTCACGTATCGCACGTTCTTTCAATACTTTATGATTCGGGTTAAATGCCATAAAGTGACTGACAGTACTCGGTTTATCTTCAATCGTTAATGATTTATTCTTTTTATCTTCTTTAATTTGTTGGTCTGTCAGCATACCTAAAGCACCGCCTGATATATCTACAGTGCCACTTTGAACTGCTGAATTTCTAGAATCGCCATCTTCAATTGTTTGAAAGGCTAAATTGTATTTAACAGGATGTTCATTGTTGAAATGTTTATTAGGTTTCAATGTTGTCTTTTCTTTACCATTCTTATCAACGACAAATGCACCTGTACCAATTGCTTCTTTAAACTTACCGTCGACTTTTTCACCTTCAACGGCATGTGGACTCATCATGCGTAATGGACGTACTTGCGTTAATTCGTTCAATACTTGGTTAGATGGTGACTTTAATTTAATTTGAACGGTATGGTCATCTTTCACCACGACTTGATCTAATTTCTTTAATGTTTCAACTGTCGAATCTTTATTGATTGCTTTTGCACGTTCGATTGAGAACTTCACTGCTTCAGCATTAAAAGGAGAACCATCTGAAAATTTAATATCCTTCTTCAAATGAAATTCATAAATTTTACCTTCATTATCTACTTCCCATTTTTCAGCTAATCCTGCTGTTACGCCTTTATCTTTGTCATACTTTACTAAAGGTTCATAAACTGCACTGTAAACAGGCATTGCTGCTTCATATCCTTGTGCATCTAACTTATCTGCCTTCGCTTCTGTTGGTAGTGATAACGTCACTAGCTTACTATCTTTCTGTTCATTAGAACATCCCGCTAATGTCAGTAAAGCACTTGCTGACAATACCATTAATAACCGCTTCTTCATTACTTCGTGCCTTCTTTCAATGTTGCTTTTACTAAAAATGATTCATGGAATAATGTTTGTAAATAATCATTTGGTGATAAATAAAAGTCATCATAATGTGTTAAATCAATCACATTAGGAACAGGTTCCTTAATAACAGCCACTTCAAATCCTTCAGCTACAAAGCTATCTACTATATGTTTTAAAGAATGATTTTGAGACGGTGTCGCACCATATTTATTTATCACGTCTTCCATAAATTGCTGACTTGGATTGTTTGTTAAATCTGAGAATGTCGCATAATAGACGCCATTCGGTTTAAGTACAGCTTTCAAATCACGTGCATGTTGAGGTATGTCCTCAATTAAATAAAGTACAGATGTACTAATTGCAGTGTCATATGTTCTGTTTGTGTCTTGAGGTTTATCTGTTAACACATATTCTAATGGGCGATCGCCTTTTAATTCTTTCGCTTTCTCAAGTGATAACTTTGCTAAATCCATTCCTACACCAAATTCAAATGGAACGGTGTCATATAATCTACGTAGAAAGCCACCTTGATTACATCCGAAATCTAATATCGTCTTACCTCTAACATCAGATTCATCCATCAATTGAATCGTTCTATCCCATCCATCAACATGATCATTTGCCATGTCATCATCTGTTTCTTGTCCCTTCTGCCACCATACATCGTATTCTTTCACCATTTATATTCCCTCAACTTCCTAAATCGTAATATTTACGTTTTATATGTTATATCATGTATTTAAGAAAAGCAATAAGAATTTTGTGGAGGTATGGAGTGGAAGTAGTACGTTAAAATACACAAATAAATCCAGATACAAAAAAGCCGAGACATGTTGAATGTCTCAGCTTTTTTAGTAGTATAAGCGCACGATATCTTTGGAGTCTTCGTGCGATATGGCCTGATTTGACCCCTTAACGCACGATATCTCTCAGTCTTCGTGCGATACGGCCTGATTTTACCCCTTAGCGCACGATATCTCGCAGTCTTCGTGCGATACGGCCTGATTTGACCCCTTAGCGCACGATATCTCTCAGTCTTCGTGCGATACGGCCTGATTTGACCCCTTAGCGCACGATATTTTCATTTCTTCGTGCGACACAGCCTGATTTTACCCCTTAGCGCACGATATCTCGTAGTCTTCGTGCACAAAGGTCTCCCGTTTCTATCTCACTTTTTAAATCTTACTAAAATGTATCCACGCACAAAAAGGTAAGTACTTGTTTATTTATAGTTATCATATAAAATTTAAATTATCGTGTTACTGATTTTTATAACTTTCTCCCCAATTAGCCATTTCATTAATAATTGGTTTTAAACTTTCGCCAATAGAACTTAATGAATATTCTACCTTTGGTGGATTTTCGTTATAATCTTTTCTAATAATGATTTTGTCTTGTTCCATCTGTTTCAAATTATCAGTTAGTACTTTATACGAAATACCATCTAATAGCCGATATAATTCATTATATCGTTTCGGTTCATTTAGTATTTCTCTTATAATTAGAAGTTTCCATTTGTTCCCGATCAAATCAATCGTTGTTTTAACTGGGCAATCTGGTAAATCTCTATTTGCGAGCATATTATCACCTAAATTTTCTTTAATGTTATACATTATATCAAATACAAAATTGTAATTCTATTTATCACTGAGGAGGTATCTTATGAAAGCCATTATTGTGAATAAACCAGGAAATTCAGACGTCTTAGAATATTGTGACGTACCTAAACCTAACCTTAAAAAAGGTTGGTCCCTTATAAAAATTAAAGGTTTCGGAATCAACCACTCTGAAATTTTTACGAGACAAGGCCATTCACCATCTGTTAAATTCCCTAGAATACTAGGAATAGAGTGTGTAGGCATCATAGAAGAAACAACTGAACCAGATAGATTACCTATCGGACAAAAAGTCGTATCTATTATGGGAGAAATGGGAAGAGATTTCGATGGCAGCTATGCAGAATATGTTTTATTACCAAACCAGCAAATATACCCAATCCAAACAAATTTAAAATGGGAAATTCTCGCATCACTACCAGAAACATATTATACAGCCTATGGTTCTTTTTTATCACTTGATGTTAATAAAGATGACTCTATTCTAGTAAGAGGTGCAACAAGTGGTGTAGGTATAGCTTTTACGAACATTGTTAAAAGTTTATATCCAAATATTAAAATAGTCGGGACAACAAGAAATTTAAATAAACGAGCGCAATTAATCAACAAAGGATATACAGATGTCATTATTGATAACGATGGTACATTAGAAACCACACAAACATTTTCAAAAATAATAGATCTCATTGGACCAAAATCAATTAAAAATTCAATTATTCATTTGAAAAAGCAAGGTATTGTTTGTAGCGTTGGACAGTTAGGAAACGCTTGGTATCTTGATGAATTCGACCCCATCATGGAATTACGAGATTTTAAAAAACTCACTTCATTTTATTCTGGAGATGTTGATGAAGCATTGTTGAATGAAATCATAACAATGGTAGAAGACAATCGTATTCAAGACGTTAAACCTGATAAGATTTTTAAGTTAGATGAAATACAACAAGCACATGCGTATTTAGAAAACAAAGACCATAGCTTAGGAAAAGTAGTGGTCATGAATGAACTATAAAACAAATAACGCAAGATATAATAATAGCTGAGACACGTTGAATGTCTCAGCTTATTTTGTGTTTAAGCACACCATATCTTTCAGTCTTCGTACTCGAATATATCTTAATTTCACTTATTAAAGATTTAAGAATATCACTAGCACACTTATTACACATAATACGATTGCTGGTACGGATTTTTTGAATGGATCTTTTGCGATAAATATTAATGTCAGTGCTGCGATTAACATTGTTCCACCTAATAATATTCCTGCTAAAACAGCAATGATTGGTACCCATATGCCGACGATCATACCTATTGCTCCTATAATTTCAAAGCTTCCTGTTAAGATATTAAAAAACGATGGGAAACCAAATCGTTTAAACTCATCTGCCATTTTGCCTGATGCGATTTTAGTACCTGTCATTATGAAAAATCCACCTAATAATATTTGAAGTATTACAGTTATGATACTCATTTTCTTATTCACTCTTTTCTATATTTATTTTTTGAAGTTTAATGTTTAATTCATTTCCATGCCACCTGAAACGGGTATGTAACTGCCTGTTACAAATTCACTTTGATCACTTGCTAGGAACAAAGCGACTTGTGCGACATCATCTGGCTGTGCGATTCTTCCTAGTGGTGTGAACATTGCTGTTTGCTCTTTGTCTTCTTGTGGTGTATCTTTCGTTAAATCTGTATCGACCATTCCTGGTCCTATCGCATTAGCTTTAATATTTTGACCACCATATTCTTGGGCAATATATCTTACAAATGCATTAAGTGCAGATTTTGCAGTTCCGTGCGCAATAAAGCCAGGCAACGGTTGATTGCTTAATGAACTTGAAATATAAATTAACTTTCCGTTACCGTGTTCTTGCATAATCGGTAATACGGCTTTAGTTGAAACAAAAGCTGCTTTCATTTCTTCTTCAATCTTAGGGATAAATTCATCCCATTCCATATTCTCGAAAGGTTTAAAAGTAAAATGAATGGCTGCATTATTCACTAATATATCCACTTTGCCATATTGTTTCACTGTTTGATTCACTAAATCTTCCATTTGCTCTTTATTCCTCACATCTGCTTGAACAGCAATAGCCTGGCCACCGTTATCTTGAATCGTACGTACAACTTCTTCAGCCGCTTCTTTATTCTGAGCAAAGTTTACAACTACCTTCGCACCTTGTTTAGCAAATAATTTGGCAGTAGAAGCACCCATACCTCTACTTGAACCTGTAATAATCGCTACTTTATCGTTTAACATCGTCTAAATATCCTCCTTAAATAAATACATGCTATAGCATGTATTATGCCTTTAAAATATCTATTCCTTATAAATCATAAGAAATAGATATTAATATGTCGTATCATAAAGCTTATCTAATAATCTTTTAAGCTCTAAAGTTTCTTCTGAGGTTAAGTTACTTGTAACAAAATTATGGGCATCTGTAACAATTGGAAGTAACGTCTGTTTCAACTCTTCACCCTTTTGCGACAACATGATGTCATGAGCACGTCTATCATCTTTATTGAAAGTCTTCTTAACAATACCCTTTCTTTCCATTGACTGAATCATTCTCACAACTGTCGTTTGGTTTTTATGAATCGCTTTTGCTAAGTCTTTTTGAGTCGTCGACTTATTAGGAGAAAGAATGCTCATAATACTCCATTGTTCAGGCGTCACACCATACGTCTTTAACCTCTTCGTAAAGTAATTTGTCATTTTGACATCATTACGGTGAATCAAATAACCTATTAAATCATGTAAATTCATGTACCACCTCTAAAAATATATGCCATAGCATGTATTTTAAATAGATATATAACATTTGTCAAAATTTCAGTTTTAGATTTAATGTATGCTCTGTAAAATAATAAAAGCTGAGACACGTTGAATGTCTCAGCTAATTTAGTAGTATAAGCGCACGATATCTTTGGAGTCTTCGTGCGATACGGCCTGATTTCACCCCTAACTGCACGATATCTCTCAGTCTTCGTGCGATACGGCCTGATTTTACCCCTTAACGCACGATATCTCGCAGTCTTCGTGCGATACGGCCTGATTTTACCCCTTAGCGCACAATATCTCGTAGTCTTCGTGCGCTTTTGCCACTGCACCATGGTCAACAACTACACGCTCTTACACTAACCTCAGTCTTCCTTTTCTACTTTCCTTCTTCACTCAATATGCTAGCAACGGCTTGTGCGACTTGCTTTGGTGATTGTGGATTTTGTCCTGTAACGAGTCTATTGTCTACTTGTACATATGGTCTGAATGGTACTTTTGCTTTACTGTATTTGGCATCTCGGATTTTAAGTTCACTTTCTAACATAAACGGAACTAGACGCTTACGATTGGCTAATATTTCTTCTGCATTTGAAAATCCTGTAATCTGTTTACGATCGATAAAGTACCTGCCGTTTTCATCTTTCACATTCAATAATGCTGCGATGCCATGACACACTGCTGCGACAACGCCACCGTGACGATATACTTCATTAACAGCATCTTGAATATACGTATTATCTGGAAAATCAAACATCACACCATGCCCACCGGTAAAGTAAATGACATCATATGTTTCAGGATTTGCTTCACTTATAGATGGACTGTTTTTAAGCTTCTTCATAAAAGAATGATCGTTATAATAAGACTTTGTTAGATTATCTAACATTAGTGGATTAAGACTTACCGGATCAATAGGTGTTTCACCACCGTTTATATTAAATAAATCGATTTGATAATCCTCTGTATTAAAATAATCATAAAAATGAACGAGTTCACCTAGCCACAGTCCTGTTGGTTTACGTGTTCCTTCATAATATTCTGCACTTGTATTAACTATCATGATTTTCTTCATATTACGATTCTCCTTTTAAGATGTTTTTAATGCCTTCTTCATAAGTTGTCACTTTAAAATCAGGAAACCTTTCTTTAAATTTATCGGACTTAAAGACGTTATCATATTTATATCTTGGTAATAATTCAGTAAGTTCTTTAACTTGTTGGTTAAATAGACTACCTAATTTAAATACCCACATTGGTACTGTCATATACTTAATCTTCTTATTTAAGACTTTCTCTGCTTTTTTCAAAATATCTTTATAAGACACACTACCATCTGTTGGTAAATGCCAAGTTTCTCCATAAGCATCAGGTGTATTACCGAGCAATGCTAAGGCACGACTTGCATCAGGTGTCCATATAAGTGTACGTAACACAGATGTATTAACCGGTACTAATGCACGTTTACCTGCTTTCACACGATTAAATACTAATGAATTGGTAAAGCTTTGCGTTAATCCTGGTCCATAGAATTCAGGAGCGCGGCCAATTACAGCATGAATAGATTGATCTTTCATAGCTGATAACAACATTTCAGCTATATCAGCACGTACTTGTGATTTACGTCCTTTTGGTACAAATGGACTGTCTTCAACCTGTACGTTATCGTTTTTCTCATACATATACGTATTATCAAAGAATGCGAGTTTCGTATTTGTTTCTTGGCATGCTTTAATAACATTCTTCATAATCACCGGAAAGCGTTCTTCCCACATTTCTGAATTTGCAGGTAATCCAACAGCAAAATACACTACTTCACTACCTTCCACTGCTTTAAGTGTATCTTCGTATTTCATTAAATCAGCAGCTACTAACTCGTCTGTATCATGAATTTTCTTAGGCTTTCTACCTACTAAACGTATATCTTTCGTATAATTTCTATAAATTTCTTTAGCAATTTCTTGCCCAATTTGTCCGTTACTTCCTAAAATTGTTTGCATTTCGAATGCTCCTTTTTATTATTTATTAATTCCTTGTTTCAATAGGTTTAAACATATGAACATAGTGACTAAAATTTTTTAAGCTTTTTCTTTATTTTTAATATTTTCTTCTAAAGAAGCTGTCAGTTCTTTCAACCACAGTAATGCATCATCTAGATCAGAACGATAATATCTTTCCAACCCAACTTGCTCGACACTTAACAAGCCCACTTCATACATTAATTTCAAATGATGAGATACAGCAGGACGTGAAATCGTAAGTCGTTCAGTAATTTGATTAACCGTTAGTTGTTCTTCTCTACATAATAGAACAAGAATTTGTTGACGCTTCTCGTCTTGAAGAATATTTAATAACTTCGAACCTCTCTTAAATACCTCCATCGTCTTGTCTTCCATGTCGTCTCTCCTTAACAAATCGTTTCAATGATTATTATATACCACGTATAGCATGTGTAAGTCAAAAGAGAAGATTAATCAAACAATCATATTATTAATATGATAGTATATATACCAAGTCTAAGGAGGTATACGTAATGAAGAAATTGATATTAATCATCGCATCTATATTGTTGCTCAGTGCCTGCAGTACTGCTGATGCGACAACGCAAGATTTGAAGAAGGTTGAAGATAAATATGATGCTAATGTGGGTGTTTATGCTTTAAATACTGCAACTAATGAAGAAATTACCTTTAATGAAGATAAGAGATTTGCCTATGCTTCAACTTTCAAAGCTATAAGTAGTGCGATGTTACTTGAAAAGACACCTCACAATGAATTAAATAAGAAAGTTCATGTTAGTAAAGAAGACATTGTGCCATACTCACCTGTATTAGAAAAATTTATCAATAAAGATATCACGATCAAAAAATTAATCGAAGCAACGATGTTATATAGTGATAATACTGCTAATAATATGATTATTGAAGAATTAGGTGGCTATAAAGAAGTTACTAAAAGGCTAAATTCATTAGATGATAAGACTACTAAACCTTCTAGAATGGAACCTGAATTAAACAATTATGATCCAAAGAGTAATAAAGATACATCAACACCACAAGCTTTTGGAAAAACACTCAATAAACTGATCAACAATGGTCATTTATCAAAAGAAAATAAAGCATTCTTAATCGATTTAATGATCAATAACAAAAGTGGAGATACTTTAATCAAAAATAGTGCACCAAAGAATTTTAAAGTAGCAGATAAGAGCGGACAAGCGATTACTTATGCATCAAGAAATGATGTTGCTCTTGTATACCCTAAAGGTGAATCAAAACCAATTGTTCTCGTTATATTCACAAACAAAGAAGGCAAGACAGACAAACCAAACGACAAAGTAGTCAGTGAAACAGCTAAAGTCGTATTAGAAAAGTTTAATGATAAGTAGGAATAGAATATAGTGGAATAAGTCATAAAAAACACGCCCTACAAATATGATGTAGGGCGTATTGTGCGAAGAATATATTTATAATGTCTCTTAAAAATTAGGAACTAATTTTTGCTATTCCATTGATTTCACCTTATTTTCGATAAAATTAATTTCATCTTGTGATAATTTATACATATCATAAAGCATTTTATCTATTTCAACAATCGACTTAGTCCAATCTATAGTAGAATTTTCTGTAAAATCTTGCAATGGAATTTTAGACCACGTTTCTTTAGTTTTGTTGTTTTGAGTAACTTTCTTTACTCCTAACATAGTTCGGACAAATTTTGTTTTTATATATTTTAAACAAGCTTCAGCATCGAACCTATTCTTAAAATTTCCAATTGAAATAAAAGTTTGATTATGTCCAATTCCCGGTTCACAAACAATAGGATTAGAAAGTGATTCTCCTAATTCTCCAGTGCCATTAGCACCTGGAACAATTACTTTAAAACTAAATAAATTATCTGGGGCTTTTATAAATTTTGATTCAATATACTTCGTAATTCTCTGATTATTCTCTCTACCGTAAATACCAATGTAGTCATTATTAACTTTTGAATCATAAAATAGTTCTGGAAAGCGGGTAAAAACATTAGATCCTACTGAATTTTTTTCAGCTTTACTCACTCGCTCTATTAAATCAGGAAAAGTTTCATACACTTCGTTAGTTAGTTTATAACTAGAATTCGTATAAACAAGAGAAGAGAAGCTTTCAAACTTATCACTACTTACTTTAGCCAATATTGAGTTTAATTCTTTATAGTTTGAAAAAGTTTCTATCGGACCAACTATTTTTGTAGAGTTTCTATATAATACAGTTATTCCACCTTTTATATCAGTATTATGAAATACCTGTTGCGAATTTTGATTGTAATATACTACCTTGATATGTTTGTCTGTAAGCA
Source organism: Mammaliicoccus sp. P-M59 (assembly GCF_022386135.1). Lineage (NCBI taxonomy): Bacteria > Bacillati > Bacillota > Bacilli > Caryophanales > Staphylococcaceae > Mammaliicoccus > Mammaliicoccus sp. P-M59. The sequence goes on from NZ_JAJNJJ010000002.1 coordinate 230,335, forward strand.
TTTTTTCATTCCATTTTTTAGAAGTTGAACCAATATTAAATAAAAATCTAGCTGGTGAAATTAGAATATATTTATTTGCGATTTTTTCAGCCAAATCATAGAAATATGGATAGACAGCTTCATCTCGGTTGCTTTGTCTATTTGTTTTTTGATAAGGTGGATTTCCAACTACTACATCAAATTTCACATTATTACCTCCAAATAATTCACTACATTTTATTATAAAGTCATTTTCACCATATGCATATGGTATTGTATCTAAGCAAACAATATGTGAATCATTTATTTTATTAGCTTTTTCATCAAAACCAAAAATATAATTCTTGGCTATATTATATATTATTTCTGTTGGCGCAAATCCATAAATCTGATTTTCTAATATATGTTTTAATCTTTCATCATCATTTGGTATTAATTCTTCAAGACCTACATATAATCTTTTTACTATTTCAGTAATATAAAGCCCTGACTTCATATATAAATCCACAAATATTTTATTAGGATTACTAAAATCTTCGGGATTTTCTTCATGTAGCTTATCCACCATCATTTTAACAACACTTTTAGGAGTATATATCTGATTAGTTTTTTGAGGTGGAATATAATCAAATATGTCTTCTTTCTGTGTTTCATCAAAATAGTTAGCAAGATCTTTTCTTTTATCTAAAAATTCTTTTATCGACTCATCAAATACAACACTATCAAAGAAATTATAAGAATCTCTTAATATTTTAAATTGTTCTAAAGTAATACCAGTCACCTCTTTAAATACATTACCGCTTAGAGATTTATCAAATGTACTTAAAGTTGTAGTTGGCGTTCCATATGCCATTAAAAATGATGGAATAGTGCGCGCAAATCCTCTTAATCGCGCTCGAACATCATCTTCAACTGTATTTTTTTTCTTTTCTTCTGCTTTTTCCAAAATTGTTTTAGTAGATTGCTCAACTAAGTCTTTCGTTTTATTTTTGACTGTTTCACTTATTTCAGCTTTAAAATTATCATTTATTTCTTTCTTTTGTTGTTCATATATTTTTTTAGCTTCCTCTATTACTGATTCATCATTGTTAGACTCAGATACTTTTCTTTCAAAATCAGCTTTTACTTCATTTTGTCTTATACTTGTGTTTTTCTTAACCACTTCAATTTCACGTGCTATTAATTTTGAATTCTTGTCAACTACTTGTTCACCCATTTTTTTAGTCAGACCATTTTCTTTAGCGATTTCTTCAACTACATCTTGTATATTATCCTTGAAAGTATTAGCAATAATAGAACTAATATTTGGATCTGTCTGATCAATTATTTCATCAACAGTATTCTGTATATTATCATATACTTTTTCACCGAAATGAGCTTTAGATTTATTTATAACAATTTCATTACTTACTTCTACATCTCCATTTTCATCAAGCTTAACATCTTGTGTATCTATTGGATTAGTAGTATTACGTGATGTAGATTTTCCAGAATCCGCTGGATTTAATTGCTCAAGTATTTCACGAGCCTCAGGAGAAGCGAATATTCCAGACACATTTTGGAACAATAAATTCGACATAAACCCTCGTTTAACTACTTCCTGAGCTTTAATTGCTTTTGGAATAGTTAACACTTGATTTACATCTAACTCCACCATTTTTCCTTCTCTATCTTCTGCTATAACTGGGAAGAAATTAAGTAATTTTTGAATATTGTCTTTACGATCGCTTGTCGTTCCTCTGCCACTGGAAGTTTTATTAGAAAGATTATTTGCAAATTCGTCATATATAACAAGTGTTCTATCTGGTGCAAAATCAAAAACATATGCATTCTCTTTTTTATACACATTATTATTTAATTTATACTCCCATGGATTTTGTGCACGAAACGCTGCTTGCATATATAAACTTGGAGACTTAATATTTGATAGCATCATTACTGCAGTCCACTCTGGAATAGTTACTCCCGTTGTTAATTGTCCAACAGAAAGAGTAATTGTTTTGTCATTTTCTGAAATTGCCTTTTTCACCTTATCTAGAGACTTATAGTTAACTGTTTGATCGTCTTCATCTACACGTCCATTACCAGCTGCTAAAATTATTTTATAATTTTCAAAAACGGGATGGCTTTTCAAAAGTTTTTCCATTGCTTTTGCACTAGCTACTCGATCGAGCAACCAAAATGTATGTTTTAATTCATCGCGTAATTTTTTTGTTGAAAAAGGATATTTTTCATTTTGGGTAAGAGAGTCTAGCCATTTTATGATATCTTCTTCATGAATGAACCTACCAACATCATTTGTTTCAAAAAACTCATTTAAATCAAAAGCATAATCTATGTTCTTACCTTCAATTTTAGCTCCTTGATTTACTTCATCTGTTATCATTTCACTCATTTGATAAGAAAACATATTTAATTTTGGCATATCCTCATAAGGGTTATTTACATGTATGTCATCCCAATTAATTTTTGATTCTTGTTCATTTTCATATGTCCAGTTAAATATTTGATTTTCACTAAATTTACCTGATGCCATCGCTTTAAATGGTGTTCCTGATAAATGAAGTGTAAAGTTGCGTTTTATTTTTTCAAATGCTATATCTGTCTTAAATGTATCAACACCTTCGTGACTTTCATCAATTACCAATAAATCCCAATCTAAATCTTTAACCCAGTCTAACTTATCATGGTTACCACCGAAATAAATAGACCCCTTTAAATCTTGTAAAGAGATAAATGATAATATTCTATCTTTTTCTCCATCATTATATAAATATTTTTTATATTCTTCACGATTCATAACTGGTCTATCTTTCAATGAGTCAGAAATTGAGATGAATGCAAAATTTGTCTGCCATGCAATAAATTTTTCAAAATCATCAAACCATGAGTTTGCTATCGCTGGACGATTTGTGACAATAAGTACTTTTTCTGCATTTATTTTTCTAGCTAAATCGTATGTAGTTAGAGTTTTACCAAAGCGTGGCTTTGCATTCCATAAAAATTCTCCTCCTGGGTTTTCAAATATATATTGAGCTGTTTTTATAACAGCTTCATTTTGCTCAGGTCTTAACTTGTAAGTTGATTTTTCCTCAATTTGATCATATTTGTGATTTAGAAAATCTTCAAAGTCATTATGTGATTTCTCAGGATTTCCATTATAGAAGAACCATTCTGTATTCGGTCTTTGTTCTATTTTCTTGTATGTACGTAGATATGAATGAAATGTTTTGTCTTTGAACCATTCCTCACTATTATTAAATTTAGCTGGTTCTGACCATAGTTTTAAATATTCCAAATTAATTGCTGCAGTTTTTGTTTGTTCCCTAATTCTTTCATCTACATTTTTCCGTTCAGTATAACCAATTTTGATCCATCCTTCCCTTTCTTTTTCAGAAGGTAAAATATATGCATAAATTTGCGGATAAATAGTTTTAGTTGTTCTAATAAGTGTATTATCTTCCATATTTATTTAACCCCTTTGTCAAAAAATTCCATTTTATTGGTTTTCCAATTCATTATTTTAACTCTTTTTCCAGGTTTCACTATTTCATTATTTACTGGTCCATCCTGGAATAAAGATAATTGAACTTCACTCCGCTTTTCTATTTTCTCACTAAGTGGAATAATATATTTCATTCCATCCATTTGAAATACATTATAGCTTATTATCTCTGCTATATCTTTAAATAATCCGGATAATGGCTCTTCTAACCATTTCTCATAATAGAAATCTCGATATGAATAAAGCATATTTTCGCGTGCGATTAAAAGTGAATCTCCACTCCATTCAAACCCATAACTAGATTTATAAGCTTCAACAACTAATCTTTGCCATTCAGCTTTATCATTTACTTCTTCATTGATTCTCTTTAGTTTCCTATCAACAAAACCTACTCTTTCTGCTAGCGGTATTACTTCACCGGATTCCATATCATATCTACTCACCATATACGGTGCTTCACCACAAGTAATCTCTATCCAGGTTCTACTAACATATGTCTCTAAATCATCTTTTTGGAAAGATTTGTCAATCTCGTCATTTTGCTTTTTTACAACCCAAGTTGGTGTAAATACTTCTCCCTTAGCTTTTGTACGTTCTTTTTGTAATACTCGTGACTTTAATGATCTAGGTTTAATTATATTACTCATAATTCCAGTTAATAATTCTGGTTTCATTTGCGATTTTGGACCATAGTATTTTGCACCATACTGTATATAATTTTCATTAGCCCAAATTATATTCTTTACTTTCTTTGGTGTTGAAGTTGTTCTATCTATCAATAATATATCTAAAATATCAGGTATATCAGTACGAATATTATTTTCATTAATATCTGCTGAAACATTTGAACTGTTGCCTATATCATTCTTTATAGTTGTCATTGTTATATTACAATTGCCTCCTTTTAAAAAGTTATTTCTACTAAAACATGATTTATTAAATAGTAGTATTTTTATGATTTAATTTTACTACAAATCATATTTTACACCTAACCTTAAAACCGTTTAAAGAGATGCAATATTTCAGTTATAAAATAGCACTACTTTTACTTATTAATAATTATGATTTATTATTTTTATAAATTATTTCAGGTGTTGTTGTAACATTTTTTGAATATGCCTCAATTATCTTTACTTCAACGGGAATTGGGAATAATTCTCCTACTATAAACGCTGTCCCAGTAGGTAAATACGAAAAACGATTTAATTGAAATCGATTTATATAAGGAATAGTATTTATAAGGTAATCTAAATCTATATTATTCTTTATTCTATGAACAATATAATTATTACATTGTGATAAAACCGTTGAAGATAATTCACTTGGCCTTTGACTTGATAACATTAAAAAACAACCAAATTTTCTACCTTCTCTAGCTACCTTTTTAAATACTTCTACTTCATCAAACTGACTATTTTCCTTTGATTTAGATATGTATCTATGCGCTTCTTCAAAAACAAATACATTCACTGTACGCTTATTTATACCCTTATCTTTATTTTTATTAAATTCCTTATTTAAAATATATGTTGTGAAAAATAGTAATAAATCATCATCTAAATCAGCAACTGAATAAACAACTGTTTTGTGTTGTATCTCTGTATCCTCATGACTAAATAACCTTGAAAATCTTGATTGAACATTTTTTATACGAGTTTCCAACGTAGCAGAGTATGCTCTTGCTTGGCTATTCCCTTTACTTTCCTCAAGTAAAAATACATAGTTTAGTCCATTTAATAATTTTTCAAAGCTGGATACATTATATGATGCCTTTTCTAATATTTTTGTTATATCTGGAGTATCACTATCTAAATGTAGAACATCTTGTAGTTCTTTAATAAACTTATCCTCATCTTGTGGTTTCATATTACCGTACTGAGAATTATAATTATCAGTATTTATATTTGTCCCTTCCAAAATACTAATAATCTTCGTTCTCTTTCCAAGAACATCTGTTTGTTGACTTCTATACAATTGTAATGCTATATAACATTTAAACATGGTTTCATCTAAATCTTTTGAATCAATTGCATTAGCAATTTTTAATGCCATTTGTAAGATAGGTAATTGAACTAATTCTGATGGTTTTATTAAATTTATCCAATCTTGGAGCTCTAATTTCTGAATGTTTATTTTAAATTCTTTTAATACATCAATGTTTTTTACATCATTTAATTCTTTATATTCATCATGTACATCAAAAATATGAAAGTATAAATTCTCTGTTTCCTGTTTATTGACTTTTGAAATCAACTGCCTAACTGTAGTAGATTTACCAGATCCAGTATTTCCAATTATAGCTGTGTGATTTGTTAGCAATTTATTGGTATTAATATATGCATTATATTGTTCATCAATGAGTCCAAGAATGATGTCATGATCATTATTATAATATGAAAATATTAGTTCCATCTCTTCTTGACTAGTTAAATATACTTTATCTTGTAAAAAGGGATATTTTTTAAGATTAAACTCAATTTTTCCATGTCTTATCATACCAACAGGTATACACTCAAAGTTACCATTATACTTAAATTTCGCCTGCTCCTCAGAAGATAAAGGTATTTCCTTATCTTCTACTTTTACAACTTGATATATGAATTTTTCACTATATTCATTTTTAATCGTTACATAATCGATTACTCCCTTGGCAATATATATTTGTCCGTGCAAATTATAATTAAGTTTTTCAAAATCACTTACTTCAAATATCAACTTATCAAATGTTACACTCGTAACTCTACCAATATTATGCATTATCGTTTATTTCCCCTTTTGAAATATCAGAACTATGACTCTTCAAAAAATTCTCAACAATATAATTGAAGTGGTGCGCTTTTTCAGTTTTTTCTTCTGTAGCCTCTTCTTTATTATCTTTATCTACGTTGTCTTTATCTATGTCATCTTTATCTACATCATCTTTATCTACATCATCTTTATCTACATCATCTTTATCTACGTCATCTTTATCTAAGTCATCTTTATGTTTATTTAAGTTAACTTTTCCTCCTATAATATGTAAATTAGAATTCTTGTTATACTTACAAAAATTATTTACATTCTCTTCTGTTTCATCACCAAATATTATTAAATTGAAATCTTGATTTTTTAAATTTTGGGCTATTATATTATTAATATGTTCATCTGGAAATCCATAACCTATTATTATCAGAGTAGTATCTTTCTTTTGTAAACAATTTGCAAACTCTCTAAATAATTCTGAATACGGCGCTTGTGCCGTTTCCTTATGTTTTAGCATTGTTGGATATATTACTACTTTGGGGTTATCTATTGTATTGTCTCTTTGTTGCAATTCTCCATCATCATTAGCTTCCCAATTAATTGACCCATGTATTTTATATAAATTTGCCTCTTTTGATATTGGTTGCCACTTTTCCTTATATCTATTCGTATCATCGACCAATCTATATTTAAATTGGTTAATATCAAATTTTTTGTGTATTGTATTTTGAAACCCTGTACTATAAACTATATTATTCGCTTCAAGTGCATATTCATTAAATAAATCATAGTTTGTAGTAAATATTGAAACTTTTGATTTAAGCTCTGTTCTTTTTTCGAATATATATCTATAAAATTTTCTATAAATTTCATATGTTTCTTTCGTGTATTTTTCGCTACCTGTTAAAGGAATAGTTTTTATAAATTTATCTTTTATAATTTTAAATACATTCTCTAACTCAGAATTACTTGAATCATAATGTAACCCATTTTGAATCCAATTTAATAATTCTTCTATATTTGTATATTTATGATAATAATTTTCTATTACTTGCTCAATTTCATCCTTCATGTCGCAATGTTGTTCTACTAAGAATTTTTTATATTCATTCAAATTTGCAAATTTCTTGCTATTAATATGTTTTTCAATTTCGCTTTTAATTCCTTTTTCAATATCATTATCTTTATTATTTCTTACATAATTGTTAAATTCATTCAAATTTTTAATATCTAAAAATCTTTTAACAACACTCAAAACTTTCTCATTTTCCAACATTTTTTTCATTGTTTCAGACATCAATTTTATTTCACCTACTGAACAGCCCGAACCTATAAATAAAGCTAAATTATTAGATGATAATTGCTTATTAATAAATGTAGATATTTTTTCATGCTTTTCTTCTAAGCTCAAACCTTCTAATTGATCGATCCCACTATTCATGTGATAAATAGCCATTTTACATCCCCTATCTTCATATTTACTTATAATTTTATCAATACTTCAGTACCTCAAATATCCTTATTATTAATGAAATTCTAGTTATATTTTCCTTTTACATTTACTATAATATTTACATTAAAAATTTTTTGAATAACAAATATATCTATCCATTTAAATATAATATAGTCAAATATAATCATAAGATACTTATTATATTATATAGTATAAAAGACAATTTATTAACAAAAAATTTGTAATATTCAATCATTTTTTAATAAGACTTTCTCTATAAATAAGCACTTAATTATAGAGAATTATGAAGAAGATTTAAAATTGGGTTTATTAAAATCTACTAACCCTAATATTCATATGTATTTTAAACAATTAGACTATTCGTTAACTACTTAAAAAACATAAAAAACTGTGCAAGTAGTATTCATCTTCTCTACTTACACAGTTTATTTTTTAACTATTCTTCTAGCTTTTTCATTACTTTCTTCGTAATATCATCTATCATTTTATCCATAGTTTTATTCTTATTTCTACTTCTATTTAAGTTATCAATATGATAAGTAGATATTGTATAGATGCCTGATAGGTTTAATGGATATTTGATTACGTGGTATCCCATTCTTTTTTTCATTCTATGAAATACTTCTGGTCCTCCTTGTGTGTATACAATAATTGCTTTTTTACCTTTCCATAGTCCTTTTCTGAAATACCGCTTCTTCTTAAAGCTGAATGCATATTCTGGCCAAAATGCTAAATCTATAAAACTTTTCATGATTGGTGTGACATTAAACCAATAAAGTGGATATATAAATATTAATGTATCAGACTGTTCTAGTTTATTAAGTATCTCTTGATGTTGATCTGTGACTGTTGAATGATAGCCATTCTCTAATATAAGAGGTGAGTTCATTTGTTGTAAATTAAACACGTAACGATTACCTTAATCAATATTATTTATTATAGATTCATACACTTTAAAACATACCCCAGATTGATTACCACCATAAATGACACTAATCATTAGATCCTCCCCTTAGATTGAGCTCATTTAATATCAATTCTTTATTTATGGCATACTGATTATTTTTAGATAAGTCATGAATGTTCTTTAGTTTATTAAGGATAAATATTTGGTTATTTAATTCTTCTTCTTTTTCTTGAATAACTTTATTAATATAGTCCATAGAAGTAGCGTTACATGCTTCTGTAGCTGGTTCGTGAAATAATTGAATAACATATTTGATATCCTCTAAATCAATATTTAATGCCTTTAAGTTCATAATCATTTTGAGATCAATCATCGTTTGTTCATCAAAGTAACGATATTGATTCGCATCTCTCGGAATTGTTAGTAAACCTACTTTTTCATAATACCTAATTTGTGATTTAGTAATGTTTAAACTTTTGGAAACATCGTCAATTCTCATACAATATACCTCCTTCATTTAAAACCTATCATTAAACCACACTTTAAGGTCAAATACTTTTTCGGTTTACTTATTCATTCTCCCTACTTCCCCCACAGAAACTCTACTATCTCATTCGCGACTTGTTTGTTTTCGTGTAGTTCGCTGTGCTGGGCTGTTTTGCCTTCGTATTTGGATTCTTTATAGCTTTTTGGACTATTTCCTAGTAAATATTTTAAAGACTTTGATGAGCTGTTGGATACGCGGCCGTCTGAGTTGGTGCCGTCTTGTAAGTCACCATATATATTTAATACTTCTATTTCTTGTCCTTTATAGATATCTTTCAATTGTTGTAGTTCTGGATAAGGTGGATTCATGCGACTTGGTTTACCGCTTCTATCCACACTAATTTCATTGACTTGTTCATTCATATTTAATACACCATTAAATGTACCAGCAATGTTCACTTCTTTATTCAACTGAGGTAATGTTTCATCATCCCCGTATTTCAACATATATTTAGCAAATGATAAATTCCCCATTGAATGTCCGACAAAGTTAAATTTCTTAATGCCGTATTCACTTTGTAATTTCGCTAGTACGTTTTTAAACCATTCTGCATTAAGGTCTAGATCGCCTTGTTTATTATTTTCTAATTCTATTTGTACAATAGGATTAGTCGCATCTTTTTTAAGTTTGCCTTTTAATCTAACTTCTCCATCTTCAGATACATATGCTGTGATGACTTCTTTTGTGACACCTTTTTTCTTCGCTTGTTGAACCATATATTTCTCAGAATTCGCACTTCCTGCATAACCGTGTAGAAATAATGTCGGTATTTGGCTATTTATATAAGTTGAGTCTGTTGATTTAACTGTTGTTGAATGATGTTCATTAGATGGTTTCGTCATAATCATAATTCCAACGATTATCAGAAAAATGATACCCATCCCCAAAATCCATAACTTCTTCACTACGATAACCTCAATTCTGTTATTTTGATTTAAGTATAAAGTATGTTTACATAAATTTCCTTATGTATTACTTATAAACTCACAAGGGTCAGTCTGAGGGTTGTCTGATATCACACTGCTCGACCTATAAAAATAAGCATAAGACTGGGACATTATGTATGTCCCGCTCTCACGCTTTATTTCGTTATGCTTCTTTATAGCCTTTTTTAGATGTTGGGTTGATAATTGCTAATATTAATCCGAGTACTGCTACGATACAGATAACAACGTATGCGACGCGTACGCCGTGTACTAATCCTTCTATTCCATATTCATGTGGGTTTAAGATGGCTGTGTTCATAACTGTTACTAATATTGCTGAACCCATTGCTGCGCCGACTTGTCGCATTGTATTATTCATCGATGTTCCGTGTGGTACTAATTCACGTGATAAATTGTTTAACGCAGCTGTTGTTAATGGATTGAAGACCATCGCATTTGCTGCGAGTGAGATGGCAAAGAATATTGTGACATAAGCGAATGATGTATGTGCATCGAGTTGTGTGAAAGCAAATGATGTTATCACGACAATTGAAACGCCTATGATGGATAATAACTTACCACCGTATTTATCGAATATTTTACCTGTGAAGGGTGAAAGTAGACCTGTTATAATTCCACCTGGCATGAGTGCTAATCCTGACATCAATGGTGAATAACCGTGTAGATTCTGTAAGTAGAATGACAGGACTGTTTGACTTCCTATAAATGAAACAAAGACGATACAAACGATAATCATATTGATCGTAAAGGATTTATAGGTGAAGACACGTACGTTAAGAAACGGCTCAGTCATACTTAATTGTTTCACGATAAACATTGTTAAGATGACAATACCTACAATGATCATTGAATACACTAAAGGATGATGCCATCCTAAATTACCCGCTTCACTAAAGCCAAATAGCAATGCCGCAAATCCTAATGTCGACAGTGTGACAGACAGTTTATTAAGTTTCGGTTTCGTAACATCCGTTACATTCTTAACGAATTTCATCGCAAATAATAAATCAACAATGGCTACAACTAATAGAATGTAGAATATTACTTTCCAACTATATTGAGATACGACCCAACCTGATAATGTTGGACCGATTGCTGGTGCGAAACCGACAACAAATCCAAACATCCCCATTGCTTGTCCTCTTTTATCTGCTGGGTAAACGAGGAATAACACTGTTTGCATTAAAGGCATCATAATACCAGCACCCATTGCTTGAACTGCACGGCCTGCGAGTATAACGCTAAATTGATCCGTTATAACACAAATAATAGAACCTACTATAAAGAATGTTAAAGCTGCAAAGTATAACGTTCTAGTTGTAAACCGCTGTGTTAAATATGCCGTAATCGGAATCATAATACCATTCACTAACATAAATATAGACGTTAGCCATTGTACCGTACTACTTGTTAAATGCATTTCTTTCATAATACTTGGTAAGGCTGTAGTCATGAGTGTCTGGTTCAAAATGGCCACAAATGACCCTACCATCAAAATCGTAATAAGCAAAGTCTTATCCCGGTGTTTCAACTCTTCCACGACGACATCTCCTCGAAATCTTTCTCTAACATCATCATGTTATACAAAGCCACATGAGAAAGTCAAAATGCATGCTTTACGTATTAAATTGTTTAGATGTTATGACAAGTAATCTGAATTAAAATGAGTAAATATCCTTTTGTATAAGTTGCACTTTTATGGTAATATCATCATGGATAAATATTTAATAAATTAATAAATAAGAAGGTTAAAATATATTATGAAAGAAAATTTTTGGAGTGAATTGCCACGTCCATTTTTTATTTTGGCACCTATGGAAGACGTTACGGATATCGTCTTTCGTCACGTAGTCAGTGAAGCTGCTAGACCGGATGTCTTTTTCACTGAGTTTACAAATACGGAAAGTTTTTGTCACCCTGAAGGTATACACAGTGTTCGCGGACGCTTAACATTCAGTGAAGATGAACAACCTATCGTCGCACATATATGGGGCGACAAGCCAGATCATTTCCGAGAAATGAGTATTGGAATGGCAGAAATGGGCTTTAAAGGTATTGATTTGAATATGGGATGTCCTGTAGCAAATGTTGCAGGCAAAGGTAAAGGTTCTGGCTTAATACTAAGACCTGAACGTGCTGCCGAAATTATTCAAGCAGCAAAAGCTGGTGGTCTACCGGTAAGTGTTAAGACACGCCTCGGTTATTATGATATAGAAGAATGGAGAGATTGGTTAAAGCATGTCTTCGAACAAGATATCGCAAACTTATCTATTCACCTTCGTACGCGTAAAGAAATGAGTAAAGTAGATGCACACTGGGAATTAATCGAAGCGATCAAGAATTTGCGTGACGAAATCGCACCTAATACATTGTTAACAATCAATGGTGATATTCCTGATAGAAAGACAGGTCTTGAACTTGCTGAAAAATACGGCATCGATGGTGTTATGATTGGTAGAGGTATCTTCAATAATCCATTCGCATTTGAGAAAGAACCTCGCGAGCATACAAGTAAAGAACTATTAGACCTACTCAGATTACATCTCACATTATTCGATAAATACGCAACAAGTGAAACACGACAATTCAAAAGCTTACGTAGATTCTTCAAAATTTACGTCCGCAGCATGAGAGGCGCTAGCGAATTAAGACATCAATTAATGAGTACAGAAACAACAGACGAAGTACGCGCATTACTAGATGAATTCGAAGCCCAAATGGAAGACGCCGTAGAATCTTAAAGTGAATCAATAAAGGAATCCCCTGTTAACGTTGGAGTTAGCAGGGGATTTTTTGTTATTACATTGTGCTTGTATCTATTACGAAACGATATTTAACATCAGATGATAAGACTCTTTCATATGCTTCGTCTATTTGATCTGCTGAAATTAGTTCGATTTGTGGTCTAATGTTATGTTCTGAACAGAAGTTTAACATTTCTTGTGTTTCTCTTATACCACCTATTGCTGAACCTGCAAATGATCTACGGTGACCGATTAAGTTTGCTACGCGTAATGATACGGGTTCTGCTGGTGCTCCTACGTTAACAAGTGTACCGTCTAAGCTTAATAATCTAAGATAATCGTCTATTGGTAAATTAGCACTTACGGTATTAATAATTAAATCAAATGAGTTCGCTAGTTCTTCAAATGTTGACTCATCACTTGTTGCATAATAATGAGAAGCGCCTAATTTCAATCCGTCTTCTTTTTTATTTAATGTACGTGATAATACTGTTACGTCAGCACCCATTGCATGTGCAATTTGAACAGCCATATGACCAAGTCCACCCATACCGATAACAGCTACATTTTTACCTTCGTATGCTTTCCAGTGGTTTAAAGGTGAATACGTTGTAATACCTGCACAAAGTAAAGGTGCCGCTTCATCTAAAGGAATGTTATCTGGAATACGTAGTACGAAATCTTCATGTACGACGATATGTGTTGAATAACCACCTTGAGTAGGTTCGCCATATCTGTCAGTACCTGCATATGTACCAACCATTCCTTTTACGCAGTATTGTTCTTCTCCATTTTGACAATGTTCACATTCGCCACATGAATCAACCATACAACCAACACCAACACGGTCATCTACTTGATATTTACTCACATCAGAACCAACTTCTTTAACAATACCCGCAATCTCGTGACCTGGTACTAAAGGATAGTTCACTGGTCCCCATTCTCCATGTGCAGTGTGAATATCTGAATGGCATATTCCTGCATATTTAATTTCTATCAAAATATCATGTTTATCTAAATCTCTTCTCGTAATTTCTGTCGCAAAAAAATTAGAATCCGGACTACTTACTGCTCTCGCTTTAGCATTTAGCATCATAAATTCCTCCGTTACTTACTGGATAGAATACTATATTTGTATTCTTCTTTGCTTATATTAGACTCGTGTGGAATCATCGTCAATTCATATGACTTACGCACTTTATTGTATATTATGCATCGTTATAAATATTAAAAATTACTTTAAAACAAAAATGTTTGTTATATGTATAAACTTTATTTTTCAATATTTTGTAAACAGTGACATATTTATGAAAAAAATCTATTGTTTTATTAATATCCGTGAGGTATAAATATATTAGATAGATGTAATATGTAACATAATACGGGATGGAGATGAATTTTAATGCAAAGGAACACTTATCAAAGATTTTCATTAAGAAAGTTCAAAATCGGGACGGGATCTATTTTATTGGGAACTTTATTAGTCATGGGTATTCAACATGAAGCACAAGCGAGTGAAAATAGCGCAGTAGAAACAGACAATACAAACATCAATAGTGAAACTACAAATACAGATTCAGAGAATACTGCTGTGGAACAACCAAGCGATGCTACACAACCAGAAACGACTAATGAATCGAACGAGAACACAGACGTTACAACAAATGAAGCAAGTGAGACACCTGAAGATAATAACGATGAAGCTACTTCTTATGCTGCAAAGCAATATCCTGATCAAGACACAAATTCTATTGCAGTAAACAATGAGGCTGATGCTAAAAAGGATACAGATAAAGATGGTGCTTTGACGTATTTCAATGCGCAAAATGGTTATGTGCCTGAACAAACACAAACTGTTAAAAACGGCGTAAAAACAAGCGAGCATTGTACAGCTGATGAAGTGACAACTGAATATACAAATAAAGTTAATCTTAATGCTAAAAGTGTTATGGATACAAATTTAGATGACTATTCTAACAATGGTTTTCAAGAAAAAGTGAAAAATCCAAATAACCATCCAAATGCAACTGACACTCATAATTATGGCCCGGGAAATTTAGAAGTTCATCATTGGCAAAGTGGTCCAAATGAAGCAACAACAGCACAAAATTGGAGAATTGTTTTTGCGACTGACTATGCAATTGATAATGCTGTTATGCGTGTGACGTTGCCTTATGATAATGTCACAACTTCTGATGCGTCTGATTGGTTAGTGAATAGATATTATCCTGCTGTTTCAAAGGATGGTAAGAGTTCATATACGAATATCATTACACCTGAAAACATCACATTTGATGGTAATATCGCAATCATTAACTTAGGTAACGTAGTAGCAAATAGTGCTTACGGTATTGTATTTAATAAACAATTTGATACACCACAAGACTTTAGTGGCGGACCGCTTACTACAAGTGTCAATGTTAGTGGAGAGTGGAACGAAGAAGATTTACGCAGACAATTAGAACTTAAAAAAGAATCTATGCGAGCACAAGGTATGTCTGAAGAAGAGATTAATAAAGCAGAATTAGACTATATCAAATCAAGTTTAACACCTAAACAAGTAGAATATATCAATGAAGTATGTGAAATTCCAGACAACCCGGACAATCCGGACAACCCTGACAATCCGGACAACCCTGACAACCCGGATAACCCGGATAACCCAGACAACCCGGACAACCCTGATAATCCGGACAATCCAGATAATCCGGACAATCCGAACAACCCAGATAATCCGAACAACCCAGATAATCCGAACAACCCAGACAACCCAGATAATCCGAACAACCCAGACAACCCGGATAACCCGGACAACCCAGATAACCCAGATAATCCTGACAACCCAGATAATCCTGACAACCCAGATAATCCGAGCAACCCAGATAATCCGAGCAACCCGGATAATCCGAGCAACATGGATAATCCGAGCAACATGGATAAAACTGGTCATTCAAACAATGTTGTCCCAGTTAAATCAGACAACTCAGTTAGCTCAAACAACATAGTGAAACTAAATAATAATAATCAAGCGCACACTTCTAAAGATACTAATCATAAAGATAATCATAAATTACCAGATACAGGTGAATCTAAAGTAGAACATACTACATTATTTGGTACACTTATCGCTATGTTAGGATCAGCATTCCTATTATTTAGACGCAAAAAAACATCAGAAGATAAAGAATAATTAATAAGATAATACACGATTAAAGCTACACAAAATAACAGAGCATCTCTCAATAAATGAGGGATGCTCTGTTTATATATTATCGATTATGTTTAAGTATAAACGCTCTTGGATTTCCGTAAATTGATTCTCCTCCAGCTACTTCTTGTTTAGCATACTGGTAGCCTGAATTACCTCTCAAATTATACCCATACGTTCTTAATGCATATACTTCAAAATTACCATTTACCATTGGAGAACCTGAATCTCCCGCTCTAAACTTATCTTTCGTCATTAATTTTGCTTTATTAGATGACTCTTGTAAAAATTTCAACTTATTCCAATAAGCGTATGTATTATTTCCATTAACGACTGGATAGCCTAATGAGTATAAATTATCATTGAATTTCAATGATTTGATTTGTTTATTAGTTGCTAGTTTTAAAGGTTGAACTTTTGCCTTTTGAACCATATTTTCTTTCGTTTCTACGACGACCATATCATAAGCAGGAACCTTATAAATTTTTTTAGCTTGGAATTGATAAGGTATTTTTTTGCCATCTCGATTTAATTGGAATTTTATTTTTTTAGGATCCGTTTGTCTACCATTTGCTCTTTCAACAACATGTGCATTCGTAACAAATGTATGATTACCTACTACAAACCCTGTTCCCATACTATCTTTACCCGGACCTTTCCAGCCATCCATATTAGAAACACGACCAACCGCTTTATATTTATTCTTATGCGCATAATCATAACGCTTCATGATAATATCTTTATTATTTATTTTTTGGGCTTTCTTATATGCAGAATTAGCATTCCAACTTTCCATACCATTATAATAATAATTTCCCACCGCATCTGCTTTGTTAACTGCAAACAATAATAGTAAAAGCCCTAAAATCAATGTAACGACCTTTTTTGAATACATATTCTATCCTCCTAAAGTTAATAAAATGCTACTTATCTTTAGTTAAATATAATACATGGACATATAATGACCATTTAATAAATTTAATATATATTTTTTGATTGTCTATTAGAGTACAAAAAAGCGAAGCATATTTACGCTTCGCTAATCTAATATTTCATAAAAAACATCTATAAACTCTTTAAACTCCAATTTTATATTGCTAATCATATCTTTCGAGCTGCTTATAATATCTATAACATCGTTACTAATATAGAGTATATTTTGCTTATTATAGAATATGATATAAGGTTCAATCATACCTTTTTGGATGTATAAACAATAATTAATGATTTCATCATTTTTTAAGTTCTCTGTAGTTACTATTATATATTCTTCATTTGAAGTGTGTACTTCTTCTTTCCAGTTTGTAATATTGAAGAAACGACCAAATCGTGTTTTTTCTCTAAATTTAACAGGATATTTATACTCTGATAAAAACGAACATTTTGTTTTAGTTTGGTTGGTAAATAATTGATTAATAATATTGGAAAGTTGCTTCTTGTTTACGTGTTCTACATCAAAACGTACTCTATTTTCATTAAATGCTTGAAAAAAAGGTGTTTCACTTTCTAGATCAAAGTTTATGTTCATTTCTTCGAGGTTAATAATCATTTTTAATCTCCTATTCACTTTCTATTAAAACAACAATATAAAATATTATTCCTATTATCTAATATTTCACATATCGATTCAATTACTAATAGATATTCCCCCCACCCTTTTTCAATGCAGACATGACATCTGCGGTCTTTGAAAGAGGTCTTTTTTTCTCGATATCCAAAAATAGAAATATTTTCTATTTTAATATACTGATATATCTATAATACGCTATTTTAGTCATATATTAACCTTTATAAATATACTGATATAACAAAAGGGGATTGAATTGATTTTGAACATGGGGTATGATAGCGGTATTGATATTTATAGTACATGTCATGTACTAATGGATAAGGAGTTATGATTTTGAAGAAACCATTTGAAATTTTTATTGAAGATATTAAAAATATCAGACGTGTGCCGTTTGTAATTATATTATTATTAGGTCTTTCTATTTTGCCATCATTCTATGCGTGGTTTAATTTAAGTTCTACGTGGGATCCTTACAACAATACGCAAGGTATTAAAATTGCGGTCGTGAATGAAGATAAGGGTGCTAAGGTTGAAGGTAAAGATATTAACGTTGGTGACCAATTAGTTGAACAGTTGAAGAAGAACGATAAGTTTGGATGGGAATTTGTGAATCGTAAGAAGGCTGACGATGGTGTTGAAAAAGGTGATTATTATGCCTCTATATATTTACATAAGACTTTTTCTGATGAAGTCACAAGTATCTATCATAAGAAACCAAAGAAAGCCGTTATTGATTACAAAGTAAACGAGAAATTAAATGCCATTGCACCTAAAATGACAAACGCTGGTGCATCATCCATTGTAGATTCTTTAAATAAAGAATTTGGCGAGAATGCAACGAAAGCATTATTAAAAGAAGCAAACCAAGTCGGTTTAGATCTTGAAAATGAATTACCTACTCTAAGCAAAATTAAAAATGCTGTATATACTGCTGAAGATAATCTTCCGAAAATAGAAGAATTCAAAGAGAAAGTCATTGAAATTGATGAACATCAAGATGACATCACAAAGTATAAAGATGAATTCGAAGCGCTAGGAAATTACAAAGGAGATATTAATGAAGGCGTTAAGAAAATTAATGAAGTAAATAGTAAAATGGGTGACATTAACCAAGCAGCTCAATTAATTACGAAATTGAATGCTAAAATGCCTGAGATTGAAAGTGCATTAGCAAAAGCGAATAAAGTACAGCAACAATTCCCTAAAATTAATAAAGGTGTGCCTCAAGGTATTGAAGCAACCGAAAAAGCATTAGCAGCTATCAATAAAGCAGAACAATATTTACCTGAATTAAATCGTAAATTAGACCAGTATGAAGCAGATGCTAAAAAAGCTCAGGAAAAAACTGAAAAAGCGAACGAAAAGCTGAAATCAGAAGCTGAAAAAGACAAGAAAGAAAGTAAAGATAGCAAAGCGAAACCTGAACAAAGTACAAAAGAACCTCAGCAGTCGTCAGAAGAAGAAAACAAAGAAGATAATAATACTGACCAAAATGCTGAAAAACAAGAAAGTGAAAAAGAAAAAGCTGATACTTCTAAAGAAGAAACAGAAGAAAAACCATCGACTGAAGAACAAGAGAAAGAAAATGATATCGTAACAACGCAACAAGCTTATGAAGAAGAAAATGATAATAACGAAAATAATGACCAAGCTTCTAAAAACGTATTAACTGATCAAGAATTAAACGAAATGAAATCTGCACTGAGCGAATCTTTAACAGCGCTCTCAGACTACAGTAACGAACAAGCTACTATGAATAAAAAAGATTTAGAAAGCATGCAAGCCATCAATCAAAGTATCTTGATGAGCCAAGACAGTAAACAACTTGCAGACACTGTGAAAAACAATCAATCACGTTTAAAACAAGGTGTCACTTTTAATAATTCTATGATTGATATTTTAAAGGAACTTCAGAAATCTGAAGGTATTGATACTTCATCAGCCATTTCACAATTTGAATCAGCTAACAAAGATTTACAAAGTGTTATAAATGGCCAAAGCAACCTGATTAATGCTTTAAATAACGGTAAATCTGGCAAAGAAGAAGTCTTAGCATTAGATAAATTAATCGATTCTAATCTCGTATCTTTAGATAATTTATTGAAATATACAAGCAGTGATTTTAAGACGACTTTAATGGAAGGCGTTAATCAAATCGATCAAGCGTTAACTAAAGGTATCGATGATATCTCGAAGATTAGAAGTTCCATGAACATGATAGATAATGTAATTCAAACTGGGAAAAGTTCCTTACAAAATGGTCATGATTTATTAGTCAGCATTAATAATGAATTACCAGAACTTGAAAGAAAGTTTAATAACATTAATGAAGTAGCTCAAACAAACTTCCCTAAATTTAAAGAGCAAGTTGGTAAAGGTGCTTATTACGTTGAAAATGAACTACCAAATGTTCAATCAGAAGTTAAAAAGCTCGCACAGTTCTCAAATAATGATTTACCAACAATGATTGATAAATACGACCGTGCTGTTCAATTAATAGATGACAACTTACCAGAAGCTCAAAAGGAAATTCATGACTTAGCAGAATTTGCGCGAAATGATTTACCAGGTATTGAAGAAGATATTAAGAAAGCAGCGAAGAAAGTTAGAGAAATAGATAAAGATGATACAGTTCATGAACTGATTAAATTATTGAAAAATGATTTAAAGAAACAAGCAGATATTATCGCACATCCAATAGAATTAAAAGAAGAATCGTTATTTAGTGTGCCAAACTATGGAACAGCAAGTACACCATTCTATACATCTTTAGCAATTTGGGTAGGTGCTTTACTATTATCTAACTTATTAACAACAGATATTAAAAATCCAGAAATTAAGCAGAAATATTCATTGAGAGAAACATTCGTTGGAAAGAGCTTTATATTCATTATTATAGGTATTATACAGTCCATTATCGTGTCGCTAGGAGATATGTTTATTTTAGGCGCAGCAATTGATAATAGATTATTATTTATACTATTAGCCGTACTCGTTTCAATCGTATTTATATGTATCGTCTATACATTAGTGTCCCTATTCGGTAACGTAGGTAAAGCATTAGCAATTGTTATTATGGTACTACAAATAGCAGGTGGAGGCGGAACATTCCCAATACAAGTCACACCAAAATTCTTCCAAGCTATACATCCATATTTGCCATTTACTTATGCCGTAGATGCTTTAAGAGAAGCGGTTGGAGGCGTCGTACCAGAAATACTCATATACAATCTCATATGTCTCGTATTATTTGGTGTCGTCATATTCACAATAGGATTTATCGTTAAACCAATACTCGACCCATGGAAAAAGAAAACAATCAAACGCGCCGAAGACAGTTACTTAATGGAATAATTAAATTACGTATAAAAAAACAACCGCCCGATTCGTAGCAGCGAACTACAGGATCGGGCGGTTTTTTGGGTTGTATTATTGTTCTACTTTAGACAAATCTACTTTTATCTCTCTGTCTTCGAATACTTTTTGAGCTACTGTTAACGCATTTAATACACGTGGGAAACCAGTATAAGGTATTAAATGTGTGATTGTTTCTATGATTTCCTCTGGCGTCACGCCTGATGTCAATGCTGTATTGATGTGTAATTCTATTTGAGGTTCTGTTCCTTGTGTTACAAGTGAAGAAACCGTTACTAAAGCACGTTGTTGATTTGTTAAACCTTTACGTGAATAAATGTCTCCATAAGCAAATTCAATAATATATTTTGAAACGTCAGGTGCTATATCTTTAAGATTGTCAGCTATTTTTAAATGTGTTGAACCTGTCTCTGCAGTATATTCCATAAGTTTATCCATACCTTGTTGGTATTTATTTTGATCCATAATAAATCGCTCCCTATTCGTAATTGCTAGCTTTAAAATTTTTTCCTGTGAACAATTACTAATATAGTCCTGATATGATTATTTGTTAAATATATAAATATCATAATTTCTATAACTAAAAGTTATAACTAACTAAATACCATTCTCTAATATATAATCAATTAGTGCTCGCGTTGCATGTGAACGATACCTATCTTTTTTAACGATAAGACCCACTTCCCAATAAATATACGGTTCTGTTATAGGTACTGCAGTGATTTTATCATAATCGATTTTGCGCTTTAATGATTCTGGAAAGAACGTAACACCTAAATTATTTTCTACCATGTCTTTAATAAAATCCCATTGTGCACTTTGATACGCAATATTTGGCTTAAATCCGAATTTATCACATTCTTGTATAATGCGATCATGCATCGTAAAATCTTCTGTAAATAAAATAGTCGGTTCATGCTTAATATCCGTTAATGCAACTTCCGAACGTTGTGCTAATGGATGCGACTTTTGTAGATATAACATCAATTTATCTTTCGTCAATTGATAGACGTCGAATTTTGTTTCATCTACTGGTAACATAACGATGCCACAATCTATCTCACCTTCATCTACTAAACGTATAACTTTATGAGTACCTTCTTCTATTAATTCTGTTGTTAAATGTGGATACGCCGAAGAGAAGCCTTTTATCATGCTAGGAAAGAACATAATACCAATTAATGACGGTAAACCAATCTTTATATTTCCACTTTTTAATGAACTATTATCGTTCAAATTCGATGTTAAAGAGTTTAATGTATCAAAGATTTTAAGTCCATGATTATAAACAATTTCACCTGAATCTGTAAGTTTAACTTGTCTGTCTGAACGGTCTAATAACTCGACATTCAGTTCAGATTCAAATGCTTTGATTGTCTTACTAAGCGCTGGTTGAGAAACATGTAATTGTTGTGAAGCCTTAGTGAAACTGCCCAGTTTGGCTACTGTCATAAAATAGTTAAATTGACGGATTTCCAAATTAATCCCCCTTCCTTATAACTTTAAGTTATAGATTTCATTATTAATATTCATTTTACTTATCAACATTGTAGAAGTAAACTAAATATATAGAGAAAATATGGAGGGATTTCGATGTTAAAAGATAAAGTTACGATTATTTCAGGTTCTGCTAGTGGTATTGGTTTAGAAATCGCTAAAGAATTTTTAAACCAAGGTGCAAAAGTAGTATTCACAGACATTAATAAAGCTAATTTAGACAACGTCGTGCGTGACTTTAAAGATAAAGGGTTTGACTGTATCGGTATTCCAGCAGATGTTTCGAATGAAGATGATGTCATAAACCTTGTCAATGAAACTGAAAAACATTACGGTCGTATAGATGTTTTAGTAAATAACGCAGGCTTACAACATGTCTCAAATATTGAGGATTTCCCAACAGCTAAATTCAAACAAATGATTGATATTATGTTAGTGGGTACATTCATCATGACGAAACATGTATTACCTATTATGAAAAAACAACAATTTGGTCGTATCTTAAATATGTCTTCTATTAATGGCGTTATCGGATTTTCAGGAAAATCTGCATATAACAGTGCCAAACATGGCATTATCGGTTTAACAAAAGTCACTGCTTTAGAAACTGCAGAAGACGGTATCACAGTAAATGCCATATGCCCAGGTTACATTGATACACCACTTGTACGTGGTCAAATGGAAGACTTAGCCAAAACACGAAACGTAAGTGTTGATCAAGTACTTGATGAAGTATTATTCCCAATGATTCCTCAAAAACGACTCGTCGACATTCAAGACGTAGCAGACTATTCCGTATTCATTGCCAGTGATAAAGCCAAAAGCGTAACTGGCCAATCTATCTTAATAGACGGCGGATATACAGCACAATAATAAAAAACTCAGGCTAGGACATAATGTATGTCTCAACCTGAGTTTTTCTCATTTCATATGTTATAAAATAACTTGATTTCTTGAAAACCTTTTAAAAATTCTTCCTTGCTATAATCATTTTCTCCTCTAGAGCACCACCTGATATGCTAGCTAATGTTTTCTATTTTATTTATAAATTTATTGCTATTTTTTATTAATAGGACTATTATCTTTATATCTTATAATGCAGGTGATAAAAAAATGAATACTATATTCAAAGTTACTATGATTTATCTGACACTATTTTTAACGACTACAATCATAGGTTCGATATTACTCTACTTGCCAGTTACTGGACGAAAACCTATTGATTTTGTTGATGCTTTTTTTATCGCTACAAGTGCATTTACAGTAACAGGGCTTTCAACTGTTGATATACCGAACCAGTTCAATGAATTAGGATATTTGGTAATACTTCTACTGATTCAAATTGGTGGGTTAGGAATTGTTACTTTAATGATCTTTATAATGATTTTCACTAGAAAAAACATTTCGTACAAAAATAGAGAACTATTAAAGTATACGTGGAGTCTTGATAATGATTCAGGATTACTAAATATAACTATACGTCTTGTATTATTCAGCTTTATTATCGAGATTTTGGGTGCTATTTTTTTATCCATTGTTTTCATTCCAGATCACGGTATTGTTAGAGGTGGGTTCATCAGTATATTTACTTCTATATCATCATTCAATAACGCCGGTTTTTCTTTATTTTCAGATAGTCTGATGAGTTACAGTGATAACTTAATTGTTAACGTCATTGTTCCATTGTTAATTGTAATTGGCGGTATAGGTTATATTGTTATATTAGATTTGTGGAAAGCTAATCGCTTGAGTAAATTAAGTCTACATTCAAAAATCGTATTAACTACTACAGCCATATTAATCGTGATTGGTTCACTTTCATTTTGGTTATTAGAAGCAAATAATGTATTAAAAAACGATAATTGGATTGTTCAAATTTTTAAATCTGTTTTCCAATCGATATCAACTAGAACTGCTGGATTCAATACCGTTGACATAGGTCAATTACACGACTCTACTCTATTTATATTTGATTTATTAATGTTTATTGGTGCCGCACCTATGAGTACCGGTGGTGGTATAAAAGTTACGACCTTTGCTATCATTATCGTATATTTATATTCTTTATTAAAAGGTCAGACACATCCACATATATTTAAGAAGAGTATTATGACGGAACAAATAAATAAAGCAATAACTGTATGTTTTTTATCAAGTTCTTTAATTTTTATCTCAACATTGAGTATTTTAATTCAAAATCCAAAACTTGATACAACAAAGGTATTATTTGAAACGATTTCAGCTTTTGCGACGGTTGGACTTTCAACTGGCATAACCGCTGATTTAAATTCAATGTCTAAAGTTATACTCATTTTGTTAATGATAGTTGGTAAAATAGGCGTACTCATTATCATTTCGATATTTGTACACCCCAAAAAAGAGTTGTACTTTTACTCAACAGAAAAGATTCATTTATAATTCTATAAAAATAATCGCCCGATCCGTAGTGAACTACAGGATCGGGCGAATTTGTTATTGTGAAAATTTTGCGAGGCAGTCTAACCAGTCTTGATGTCCATTAATCATAGGATGATTCTCGTCTTTTGCCATTTGTTGTGCTGGTATGCCAATTTGTGATTCTTGCGTTAAAATTCTTAATCTATTTTGTGGTAATTTTTCGATCAGCCATGCGTGATAGACGTCTAAGAAGTCATCTCCTGTAGAATTGTTCCAACCATGCCAAGCGATACGCGCAACATCTTCATTGATGATGAGTTCTTCAACTTTCGCTTCTATATCAAATCCAAATGTTTTAAATTTGAAACGTGTATCTTGTTGTAATTTAGACGATGTTTGATGATACATATGAATATCACTACTATTTTTATAATATTGTTCCCATTTTGAAGTATCGATAAGATTTTCTATAACAGTTTCAAAACTTAAATCTCTTACTATTATTTCATTAGAAGCAAAATTATCAGTAGTACCTGGTAACCATTTTTGTGGCCAAATAATTTCATTTAACATATTATCTCTCCTATTTATTAAAGTAGAGATAAATATATCACCGTTTAATTTCCTTGAGAAGACTGCACTTTTTTGTAAGTTAGTACCCAAAAAGTAACTATACCCGTTTAATAATTGCTATGTTGAATAATAGAATCTCCCATATATTCTTCTCCCCAGTTACACATTTCATTTAAAATAGTTTCTAAAGTCTTACCATACTCTGTGATGTAATATTCTGTCTTAGGAGGCACTTCTGGATAAATCACTTTTTCAATAAATCCATCTTGTTGTAACTCTTTCAATTGTTGGCTTAACATCTTAGGTGTAGCTTGAGGTAATCGCTTTTGTAATTCATTAAATCTTAATTTACCATCCAACAAATACCATAGAATAATCGGTTTATATTTACCTCCTATTAAACTTATAATCGCTTCTACAGGACAATTAAACAATCTTTCTTTCATATTTAACCTCTCCTTTCCCCCACCTACTTATGATAACTTTCCCCTTATCAATAGTTCTGCTAAAATTATACACTATAATAATTATAAAACCATCGAAACAATTGTCCAAAATAAAATTTATATAATGTTGTATAAAACAACAATATTTTTTTATAAATTTCTTATTTAACCTTTATTTAATTGTCATATTTTAGTAAAATTATTTTATAAAAGTTACTTACATATATTAACAATAGAAAGAGGGATTGTTTTTATGGTTATTAAAGAAGAAACTCAATTTAAAATTGAATTTAGAAACACTATTCTCAATTTAAATGAAAATGTTGATTTACTAGTTAAAAAAACAACTAATAATTGTGGATATTCAGTTAAGGTATGTAAATTGATATATTTTATTAAATTTCATGATGGATTAAACTTAAATGAATTAAGCATAAAATTTAATGATGATAAAGGGAACTTAAGTAGATTAATTGATAAATTAATAAATTTAGGATTTCTAGAGAAAAAAAAGGAAATTGATGACAAAAGAAAAACGTATATATTTATAACTAAGAAAGGGGAAAATATGATTAATGATGTACAAGAAGAATGTTCAAAAATTATAGATGAACTTTTAATCATCTATAATGATAAAGAAAAAGCTAATTTTATACATTTGATGAAAAGACTTGATGCTCATATTACTAATTTATTGAGGGATTAAGTGATTTCATTTAATTTAAAAGGAAAAAATATTTAAATTATATCAATAAACCTCCACAATGTTTTTTTACAATTATTTTTCAACAACTTAGATTCTAATTATTAATTACATTTTAATATTTAATACCAGGACTGGAATCAATCCTGGTATTAAATATTATATTATATTATATTATATTAATTTGATAGTATGAAATATATACCATAGTCTTCCTATAATTATTTAAATAAGAAGGTTTATACGAGTAATACTTATAATTTAAATATAAATATTAGTTTTTTTAGTGCTAAATACTTTTTGATATTGAACATACCCTGATAAATAGTGTTCAATATCATCAATCCTTACTCTGTACCCATGATGCTTAATGAAGAAAGAATTCACAATGCGTGCTGGATTTTTAAAGTACATTGCAATTTCAGGATAAAAGTAGCCTGTTCTTTCATAATCAGCTCTTAAATGTATTGTATTAATGAATTTTTCTTCATCTAAATAAGTTTCAACAAGTTCAGCATATCCTGTCTTTTTAGCTTTTTCGACTAAGTGATAAGTCGCCATTAACATTTCTAAAAATGTTGGGAATGTCGTTTCCCTTTGTTGCATATAATCTAAATAACTCGATACGTTCTGAATGCCAAATTTATAATATTTCTCTTGTGGATCAATTTGTACTAATTCATTTGTACAATATCCTAACCAGTGATCATGATATTTCCAATATTTTTTCTCTATAAACATTTCGAATAACATTTTGACAGTATTCAACCATTCTTCATTATGATCAATTTGATAAAGTCTTAATAATGCTAAAGCAGCTTCACCATCATAATATACAATTCTGAATTGTTCTTTAGTCGTTAGATCAGGATAATTTAATACATGAATCGTTTGTTGTTGATCATCAATCATCGTCAATATCCCTTTAGCAACTTTCTGTGCAGCTTCTAAATATCGAGCATTATCAGGTACATGCTTTAAATATTCACAAATCGCGAAGATAAATGCAGCATTTTGACCTAATTTTATTTCATTCACACCTTCAGTATCATCAAAAATATATCCCGCACCATCAACTTCAAATAAATAATGTTTGATTAAATAATCAATCGCCTTTTCTACAATCGTCACATCTTCATTTAAATAACTCAGACCTTCTATTAATGCATATGTTGATGATGAATGACGTAAATTATTATAAAATCCTATTTCTTTATCGAAATGTGGAAAATAACCATAAATATACTTTCCGTTATCTTGAATTTGATTTTTCAAAAAATGAGTACTTGTCTCAATTAATCGATCAATTTCTTCATTAATATTATCAATTTTTCTTAGACCTTTACGATATCCCTTTTCTTCTAATTCAATAAGTTGATCTTTTTCAATAAAATAGCTTTTCGTGTAGAACTTATAAACATCTTCATTTTCATAATTACGATGTGTGAAATATTTTCTTATTCTTTTATACTTTTTAATATAGTTGTTAATGTTCTTCTCAGACATGAAAAGCTCTTTACTATTAGGTTCTGGTCCTATAAATGCATTGGTATTAATTTCTTCAGGTAAGAATGCTAACTCCCAATTATTATCTAATGAAAAGCCATATTCTACATAATTTCTACGTGTATGAGTTAAATCATGCTTTAATTGTTCATATTTAATTTTTTCAATTGATGTAACGAAATCTATTTTGATCCATTCGGCTTTTTTACCAGTATTTTTTCGAAATGCTTCTATATATTTTTAAATATTTCGGTCATCATTATGTGATTTAAACATTTTTACTAAAGCCTTTTGGGAAGGATGACCAATACTAACAAAAATTTTTTCTGCATCTGAATGACTATTGAATAAATTCTTTAGTTGATTAGATATATCCATTCATTACATACCTTTCTGTATTAACTTTTATAAAAACTAGCCTAAATCTGTTTTATTAATGAAAATTATGACACTATCCTAAAAATCATAGAGGCTGGGACAAAAATTTGCCCCAGCCATAAAATTTCAATTATATAATTCTAGTTATTTTCTTTGTTGTCTTTTTTACGACGACCAAGTAAGAATAATGATCCAATTCCAGCAAATAAACCGCCGAATAAAGCACCGTTATTTATTGGTTGTTCACCAGTGTCTGGTAATTTCTTATCATTATTTAATTTATCATGATCATCTGTAGTTGCAGCTTTTGCAATGCCGTTTCCATCATTGTTGTTTGAATCAGTTGAACCCATTCCCATATCTGAATCGCTGTCTGCTTCTTCACCGACTGGTACTGGTACTTTAATGTGATCTTCTGTACCATCTGGGTATTTCACTGTTACATCTACTTCTGTTGTACCTGGTGTTTTACCATCCGGTAAT